>JAUWMK010000012.1 GCA_030613185.1 Promethearchaeum sp. | reverse complement strand
CCATTGATCCTAATAAATAATTTGAGCTCCCCTCAGGATAGTGGAGCTTTGCCGAGAGCAAGATTTATCACGTGCAAGTAAAGAGTAAAACCTTAAAACAACAAGCGCATTTTGATGTATTAAAAAAAATTAATAATGTGTTTCTTTGATTTTCAGCTCGCGAAATATTAATACTCTTCATTTTAAATAATTATAATATTGAATTTTTGATTTAGGAAATTTTTTTTTGATACCATCAACCATAGATTTATCAGTTGTATGAATAGAAATTCTCATTTCTTTCGCATAAATATACAAAAGTGCATCTACTGTCGATAGTTGAGGGATTTGATGCCTTAAAATCCCCGCTGAGATATAATATTTTAATTCAGTTAGAGGATGAACCGTAATGTTATAACTCATGAGTAGGGAATAAATTATATCATTAATTTCTGTCTTCTTCTTTGTTTTGATTAGCCACCTCGATACTTCTAAAATTATTGGTTGAATTGTTGCTGCTTTATATCTCTGTTCTTGAATGTTATCTATTAATTTTTTTAATTTCTGTGGTGGATTTTTTGTTAGGATGTTTAGGATTATTCCTGTATCAATTAAGATTTCACTCATATTTCTGTCTCCAATGAAATTTAAATATAATTAGAATGGATCCCTATTTTCAACTTCAATATCTTTTTCTTTTTGTGATTCTCTTTTCTTCATTAGATCAACCATTTCTTCATAATCAAAAATTTTATTTTTTTCTTTTGTGAAATCGATAATCGGCTTTAAAATTATATATCCATCTTTTTCGCTCACGAATATTTTGTTTCCATCCTCAATATTCAATTTTTTCCTTATTTTTGCAGGGATCGTTAACATACCTCTATTGGTTACCGTTACCATATTTGGGATCATACTAAGTAAATAACAGAATTACAACCATTTATAATTATGCTTAGAATTTTTATATTTTCTTGTCAAAAAATATCATCAAAAGGTATAAATATTATCATTTTAATGATATTATTGGATTATGCCAATTATTAAACCAATTTCAGATTTACGAAATAATTTTAAAGAAATTTCTGAACTTTGCCATAGGGAAGGAAAACCGGTCTTTATTACCAAGAATGGGAAAGGTGATCTAGTTGTTATGAGTATTGCCAAATATGAGCAAATTGAAGCTCAATTAGATTTATATCGGAAATTAGGAGTGGCTCAATATGAAAGTATTTCTAGTGGAAAACGATACTCGCATGAAGAAGTTATGACGAAATTGAGGCAAAAAATCAATGAAGAAAAAATATGAAATACAATACCTTGAAATTGCAAAAAATGACTTAGATCAAATTTTTGAATACATCTTGAAAGATAATCCAAGTAGTGCATTAGAAATCCTTAATGATATCGATGATACTGTGTCTAAACTTGCAAATTTTCCCGAACTTGGAAAACAACCTAGAGATGATAAATTGAAAGCTTTCGGTTATCGAGTTCTTGTAATTAGTAATTATCTAGTTTTTTATGTTATTACGGAAAAATTCGTTGAAATTCATCGAGTATTGCATTCCAGTAGAGATTACAATAATTTGCTGTAAGTAATAAAATATTTTATATTTGCGTGTTTAAATTAATTATTTTTTGTTGATAGAAGTTGTAGAAATGCTCTATTTTTCTATCAAGATTTTCATTATCTTGTTTAAATCTTTGAGGTTATAACATGTGACTTTTCGAATTTCTCCCTTAAGATTAGGAAATTCTTTTATTTTACGCGTAAAAGATTTAGCAAAAATTACATAGGAATAATTTTTATTAATTTTCATTTTTTGATATTTAATGTGAGGCTCCACTTCGATTAATGAATTCATAATTGATTTCGGATTTATTTTATTACTCCATTTACATTCACCGATTATAGCATCCAAATTATCATTATTAAAAGCCAATATATCAATCTCTCTTTCAACTCTGTTTATTTTTCCCCACCATCTTCCGATATTATCCATTTTATGCAATTCAAACATTAATTGCCGTATAGATTTTTCAAAAATATAGCCCAAATATTGATTATAGCCTCGCTTAATAACATCTACAGATAATGTTTTATTTGAAAATTCATTATAATGAGCGTAAATAAATCTAAACCAAAAAATCATAAAGTTATCTTTCAAATAATATCGTCCATTTTTTAAGATTGCACGATGCGTAGTTTTTGGGGATCTTATAACATCATTTATTGGATATTCTTGATAAATTAAATCAGCGTATAATAATTTTCTCATATATCCTGATAGATCAGACACTTTCATATGAATAAAATTAGCGATTTTTCCATAAGTTGACTTTCCAACTGCAATTGCATCCAAAATATCGAAATATTTTGCCGGTTCTCTAAATTCCATGTTTAGAATGACATTAATTTCATCACCCAATAAATATTGATAATATAATTCATTTTCTAACCAATTCCACAAAGGAGTTTCAATAGATTCTAAATAGCGTGGAATGCCATCAGTTATCCCATAAATTTCAAGTAATTCTTCGAATGAACAATCAGGATGGAAATATTGTATTTCCCAAAATTTCATCGGTTCTAGTTTGATTGTCGCGGATTTTCTCCCAAATAAAGGGCTCTGTTGACTATTTAAGTTCTTCATCATAGAAATTGAAGATCCTAGAAGAATGATATTTATTTTAGTCTGTTTATATTCATGATCGATAAAATATTGGAGAAGAGAACTTAATAAATCATCTTTCTTAACCATATAAGGATATTCATCTAAAATGAGTACATCGACCGATTCTTTAATGTTTTTTAATATTATTTCGTAATCTTCCTTTAAGTTTGCTATTAAAGGGATTGTTTTAGCACAATTATTTTGAAACATTTTTAAATTTGCATTATAAGATGAATTTACCCCCATATTGTAAATAAATTTGGAATTCTTAGTTAGTTCTTTAACATATCGAGTTTTTCCAATTCTTCTCCGGCCATATACTATAATTAGATCAAATTTTTCATTAGATAGAAGTTTTTTTCCTTTTTCGAGTTCATATTTTCTATCAAAAAAAGGGGAATCCATATTATTATAATGGCTATTCCCCTAATTAATAATTCGCATTTTGATAGTAAAAATATTCGATAAATAATTTACTAGATTATTTTTCATTTGATTTACTTCAGCATCTCTACTTGTCCAAAATCACGATAAAGAGAAAGTTCTTCAAGGATTATTTGAAAAAAGGTAAAAAAACTTACGCCAACAGGGACATCAACGCGTCCATAAACATCCGCACTTATGATCCCATTATGTATCGGGTAGAAGTAATTAATTTATGGATTGATCGGGAAAAGTGATTTCCTGTAAAATCCCAAAAGAGAATAAGAAAACAATTTAAATTACTCATCACAAGATTGTCGAATGTTTTATCTTAAATGCAATGAAAATCCAAAAGAAAATAGCTGTTAAACAATTGTTTAACGAGAAGATTACCACTCCATCAGAGTAGCCAAAAAGTAGCTCTCAGATTTTTTTTACTTCAGCTTGTGTAATCTCTCCATTCAATGAGTTCTTTTTTTCAGTTCATTCTTTCATAATCTTGATATGATATTTATTATCATCAACCTTATCTGCGGCAAGAGAGAAAGGAGGTTTTGAAAAGGGTTTTTGAATGTTATCGTGTTGTTCTCGGTTTGAATAGAAGTGAAGTGTATCTCCTGATTTTAGTTTTTTTAATAAAATTTTTAGTTTTAACATTAGATTGGTACAAGTATGATGAGTAAAATCCCTAATTTCGTGTTGTGTGTCCATTTTTTATCCATATCCAAGAAATTACAACATTAAAAAAATATTATTCGGCCCATATTTGAATTTTCGCTTTCTATTAGATTGGTCATTAAAACAGATAGGGATTTTGAAGATAGTGGAGTGATATAATCAAGAAGTCCATTTATTGAGATATTTCTTATCGTTAAAGAAGGTAAGTATACATAGTAATCAATATTTTCCATTTCATATGTTACATAAATAATTTCTTGCATATTGAAAATGTGATCATTGCTATGAATTTGGTGCTGTCCATAAAGAGTATATACTCCATCTTCAATAAAAATAACTGAAACCTGTATTCCATGATTTGCACAAGCCATAGCAAAAGATAATCCTCCAAAAGTATATTCTTCTTGATAGGGCGTATGAGAAATGAAAAGTAATATTTTGGGCGGTGATTCTGCCTTTGTATCAAAATTATACCAAACTCCCCCATTTGAAGAATATATGGGCACATCTTTTTCAAATTTATCAATAATCTCGTCTAAATTACATAGTTTAAAACCGGGGATTATGGTTGGACTTGTGGAACTATTTATATGGATTTGATTATCACCATAACCTCGTGCAATCCCACATCTTGAACATGCTAAGGTCTCCATAATTAAACCCGATTCAGAAGATTGCTGAGTTATTGATGTTAATTTTTCTCCAATATTCTCAAATTCGGAAGGAGACTGATTGACATGACCTACATGAACTCCATCAAGATAACAAAATAATTGAGCATGTATATTTTTGTTAAGGGATGCTTCTAAAAAGCGTAGAGCATAAACCGAACTTCGATCCATATAAGGGCCCTTCATTTGGAGAAAACCCAAGTAATTTACCAAAGAGTTATTTTCCATTTCATGATTGATTAATGCTTCCCAAAATCCTGTAGGTGATCTTGATGAAAATTGGATGTAAGCTCTACAATCTTCAGATAAATTAGTAGTTAAACTATTGAGTGTTAATCCTCGTATCTCTGCCTCCCATTGATCAAGAATAATGTTACATTTTTGAGAATTTATGATTTTTTTCCAGTAAATAGTAAATCTAGAATCATTTAAAGAATAGAGAGCATCCCCAGTTATCCCTATAGATAAAGAAATCTGAGAGGAATGTAACAATAAGGAAAACAATTCTATTCGTTCAAGAGATAAAGTTTCTGAAAATAAAAAAAAAAAATAGAAAGATTTCATGATATTCCCTATTGTTTTGTAATTTTGAGTTCCCAAAGTCCAGATTTAATTTTCTTGGTCTCTACGGGATAGCCCACTTTTTTCATTGCATAAGGAATTGTGTCAATCGCAGCAGGGGGATGATCACAAATTACAACTAAGATTTCTCCTGTAGCAATTTTAGGGAGTTTTTTCTTAACAAATAAAAGGCAAAAGGGACAGATTTTTCCAGTTATATCAATTGTATGTTCTACCATAATAATCACTTTTTTTATAAAATTAACCTCCAAAGAGACTAATTACCCATCCAGCTACCACTAAATGGAAGATTACAGCCCCAACCATCATTCCAACCACGAAGAAAATCGATTTTATATTTCCTTCGAAACCCATAACAGTTTGTCGCAATGGGCAACCACCAAGGAGTACTCCTAAGAGACCTAACCCGAATCCACCAATAATAGCCAATATTGCATAAGCCCAATTAGATAATCCGCCTGGAGCTCCAGGAATTGGTGTTAAGAATCCTTTTTTAATTGCCCAAAAGAAATTTGGGAAAGCCCCTGTCCAAATAAAAGAGAATATTAAATAACTTACAAATGAGGACAAGATCAAAGCGAGATATCCAAAGAAAAGTCTTGTATGTTTGAATAAAAATAAGTCTCGCATTCCACCTATCGAACAGAATCCAGATTGCTGAGCTAAATATCCGATAATTAATCCTAAAATTAAAGTAACAATAGGCACTGCAATATATGCTGCTTCAGCGGATAACAGTCCTGCCATTTTATTTATCTTCTCCCATTTGTTTTTCCATCCGTTTCAAAATAATTTTTACTCCAACAAACACCCCTAAAGCCATCGAAAGGATTCCAATAAAAGCAATCATATCACCATTTCCAAACCGAAGAGCTGTACGATAAGGGCATCCTCCCAATAATAATGCAACGATCAGAACCAAGACACCTCCAAGAAAATATATAAGATACATTTTAATCGATGAAGTTTTGATTTTAAATTCTTTATTTAATTTTGCAGAAATAAATGCTCCAATCATCACACCCAATATAGTTAATATGGGGAAAACAGCATTCTTCGAAATTGGTGCTACCGCTAAAACTGTTTTTCCAGTAATTAAATTGATACAATCATTGATTAAATCGCGAATATGGCAGGCAACACAAAACCCATACGCTTCCGGACCCCCAGCACTGAATAATAAAGCTTGGGATACGGCTGCAAAAAATCCGATCAGTGTCCCTAAAAAAATAGGGTTTCGAATCAGTTTTTTGATTTTAGATGTAGACTCCTTTGACATCATAATATGTAGTTTTAGTTATTGTTAAATAAAATAATGGTGCTCTCCTTGAAGTTATTATATTTTCCAATAAAAGACTCAATTATTCAACAATCTATTAAAAAAATTAATAATTGAATTTAGAATAAATCCCAAAATTCTTGCTCAAATTTTTGAAGTTTGACTGTTTTAAATTTAACTAAGCACAGATTTCGCTTAATGACAGGTAGTAATTTATGTTTAACTACTTTTAGTGTCCGTTCATTAACAGTAGTTGGTAGAACAAAAGAACTCAATGCGGTTAATGCATCACTATACTCTAAAGCATTCAAAATGGATGAATTATTATGGAATTTCAAGCCTAACTGAAAATCTCGGGCGTTTGGAAATTGATTCAAAAACCAATCGAAAGTTGCAGACCCAGATTCTCTAAATATCCAAATATATTTCATTAACTCTCCAATAACATCATTTTGCGAAAGGTTTTCTGATAGTTTTTTCAGATATATGAAAATAGGATGATTTTCTCTAGCGATTATGACGATTTTGTCGGACCCAATTATTTTTATATCGAAATCTTCGTTTGATTCTCCAAGCCATCCTCCAATAGCACAAAATTTAACATTAGAACTTTTCAAATGAGCAAGAGCATCTTGAGAATTCGAAATATGGGCTTCTACATTGATATTTGGATGTATTTTTTTATATTTCAAAACATATTCTGGTAATATATATTCTCCGGGTATAGAAGAAGAATAAATATCAATAATTTTTTGTTTTTTTTCCAAAGAAGCATCAATTTTGACTGAAACATTTTCAATCAGCCCAATTAATTGTTGAGTGGCTTCAAATAACATTTTTCCTTCAGATGTTAATTGAAAATTTTTCGAATTTCTATTGATAAGTAATTGTTTATGATCTTGACTGCCAAATGCTTTTTCTAATTCCTTGATATGCATTGAAATTGTTCCTTGGGTCTTATTTAATATTCGAGCTGTTTCGGAAAAATTTTTGTATTTTACAAGATAAGAGAATGAATTTAAATAGTCTAAACGGATTTTTAGGATAGAATGCTTCATATAATATGGTAAAGTGGGGGTTTGAAAAAAAGATGACTTTTTTCTTCTTTTGTTTGTTGTTGTTTTTTCATTTACATCTAAACATACATGATCCCCTGTTTTATATTCATCAGGATAATCTATGGAAATATTATTTTATCCGATTCCATGAATTATACCCAGTTTCTTTTCAAACGAATGAATTTAGAGATAATATTTGTGAATACTATAGAAAATTTATGATAAAAGATAAAAATCTTGGTCTTGTTAAACGTCTCTATCCAAATTATAAAGATAGAGGACATTATAAATATATTAATAAAGGATTTAATATTATCCGTCAATTTCAAAAAGATATTGACATGAATATCATAAATAGAAAAAAGAAAATAAAGTAGAAATATTCAATGAATAGTTTAGATAAAAAATAATTTAGTTTCTTCATTTTTTTTTTTACTTCAGCATCTCTTCTTGTCCAAAATCGCGATAAAGAGAGAGTTCTTCAAGGATAATCTCATCATTGGATGTTAAAGAATTATTCAAGATTCGATAAATCAATTCACCTAATCCTGGACGAGTTGGAGCTAAAATAATAATTTTTGACATGGGCGCTTTCTCTAATATATTTACTAAAGATATAAGTGCTATAATCGTTTTTCCTAAGGCAGTTGGTAAAACAACCAAAATATTTTGATTTGAAGCAATTTTAGAGATTTTTAAAGATTAGTAGGGAAAGTAAAAGAACTATTATTACATTGGATAAGGATTTTGGTTATTTAGTATTTAATCGAAAAATGAAACTCTTTGGCGTAATTCTATTTAGAATACATCCCCAATCCCCTCAGAAGATTTTATCAATAATATGAATGGGCTTTAAAACAATTCGAGAACGAAAATTATCATTGCTTCATAATTATATTTTCATAGATGAAAAAACATTAAAGAGTCGTCAGTTTTAAACATCAACTGATTCGATAATGGGTTTCAAAATTATGGACCCATCTTATTCATTAACAAATATCTTAGATAAGCAAGATCCTCTGTTCTATTTTCATCAGGATAATCTATGGAAATATTATTTTATCCGACTCAATGAATTATATCCGGTTTCTTTTCAGAGAAAGGATTTCAAAGACATATTTCTGAAATTTGTTATAGCAAATGTGGTTTTGTCATTCTATGATCTTTGGAAAAATTATAGAATATTAAAATTTTTTTCTTATTTATTATTTCAGCATCTCTACTTGTCCAAAATCACGATAAAGAGAGAGTTCTTTAAGAATAATCTCATCATTTGATGTTAAAGAATTATTCACGATTCGATAAATCAATTCTCCTAATCCCGGGCCCAACATAAATCCCTGTCCGCACATTCCTACAGCATTGATATAGCCCTCGAGATTTTTTACCTTTCCAACAATTGGTGCGCCATCAGGTGTGTCTGGATATAAACCTCTCCATGTTCGACGGATTTTTAAATTCTTTAACCGAGGAAGAAGTGAAATCAAACGTTTGGCTATTTGTGGGAGATATAAACTTGTTTCTTTACGATCATGTCCATATATTGGCGGATTTGGCGTAAGACAGAATACTATTTGACCTTCATTGTTTTGGTAAAAATAGTAGTTCTTACTATTACCAAATTTTTTATCCTCGCTTGGGCGAATGTCTACAACCATTGGTTTTATAAAATGTTTAACAGGCTCGCTAATTCCCGCTTCATGGGAGGTGGGATTGATGGGGACATCAACATTTACTAATTGGGCGACTTCTTTTGCATGAGCTCCTGCTACATTTATTATAAATTTCGTTGAATATGTGGATTTATTGGTTTGAACTCCACTGATTTTTCCATTTTCGGTTAAGATTTTAATCACTTTTTCATTAAAATGAAAATTTGCTCCATATTTCATGGCTTGACGGTAGCAAGCATTAGCAAAGAGTAATGGTGATGCATTTCCATCCTCAGGGCTAAATGTGCCGCCTAACAACCCATCTTCATTAATTCCAGGAATAAGTTCTTTGATTTTTTCGGGTCCGTGATAATTAATATTCAATCCATAGGATTTTTGGAGTTTAATATTATCTTTAAAAAGTTTCTCGTGTTCTGGAGTGTATGCTACAAAACAATAACCATTCTGGAGCCAACCAATATCATCTCCATATTCTTCTTTCCAGGATGAGAATATTTCAATCGATCGTTGACACAACCATATTTTTGCTCTTTGTGTGTGAGTTTTTCTAACTCCCCCGATTGCTTTTTTAGATTCTCCTTGTCCTATTGATGGTAATAAGTCTAATACCAAAATTTTAATCCCATTTTGTGCTAAAGCAAGGGCAGTGGGAACACCAATGCTGCCCGCTCCGATAATAATAACATCATAATTTGTCATTATTTTTCTTCACCTTCATCAACAGATGCGAAATATTTGAGCGGTACTTCGACAAACAGGGGTCTTTTTACGCCCTCCGTGATTTTTTCTTGCGAAATTCCCTCTTCCCGGAAAAGACGATCTATTAAAAGCCCACATGTTTTAGCTCCACAAGCACCCATCCCGGCACGGGTAATTGCCTTGATTTGATTTACATCAGTTATTCCTTTTTTAATCAGATCTCTGATTTCTCCTGCGGTAACTCTTTCACATCGGCATACAATTATTTCGTCGTGTAGCGGTTTTTTATGATACAATTCCATAGGTTCTGGGGGATTTGGTTTGAAAGCTCTGATTCCGACAGCTTTTCTTGCAAATTCCTTAGGAATTGCTATCGAAACTAGTTGAGTTTGTGGAAAATCTTTTGAAATTCTAACTCTGTGAATTGGAAAATTTCCGAGACTTGTAGAATCATCCAATACCGTTACTTCCTGCCCTTTTTCTAATTTACCAGATGAAATTTCATATGGAAATGTAACAATAGGATTTTCTGCATCTTTTCGAGTGTCTACAAGCGTAACCGCTAAACCAGGACACACGGCTACACATCTCCCACAAGCAATGCAGTCTTGTTCATTATTAAAGAATGGCAGAGTAGTTAATGAATCATCAACTGTCTTAATCAAATCATGTGGGCATACAGTAGTGCAAGGATTACATGGAATTTCTTGATAGCAATGAAAAATCGGAAAAGCTCCCTCATATTTATTGGTCTTAATATTATCTCCTGGAGGTGGGGGATGTGCTTTCATCATATCCGCTTTTTCTTCAAGTTCAGACCGGTTTAAATCAGATTCAATACCCATATCTTTTAAAATTTTTATCGCTTCAATTCTTCCAGTAAAAATAGCCGCTGAGGCTTCAGCAATTTCTTGTGCATCTCCAGCAACCCAAGGTTTTATCCCGAATTCTTTAGCCTTTAAATAAAATTCATCTACCGGATTAAGTCCGACAGCTATAAGAATAGTATCACAAGCAAAGGTTCTTTCAGTCCCCGGGATTACATTCCAATTATCATCTAATTTCCCAATGGTAATGGATTTGACATCTTCCTTTCCATTAGCAGATATAATTGTGTGGCGCGTGTATATAGGGACTCCTAATCGACGGAGCTTAGTTTCATGAACGTAATATCCTCCGCACTTAGGTAGGGCTTCGATTAAACCGACAACTTCGATATTTGCTTGAATTGCATGATATCCCGCAATTAAGCCTACATTTCCCCCTCCTACAATAAAGATTTTCTTAGCTGGTCTTATAAAATCACGATTAACCAAAGTTTGGAAAGCTCCCGCACCATAAACGCCTGGAAGGGTATCACCTGGAAAAATAAGCATTTTTTCTCTTGCTCCAGTTGCTACGAGAAGATTTTTGGGTTTAATCAATACATATTTGGAGTCTTCCTTTAGAATTCCGACAAACCCATCTCTAAAAACTGCTAATGCTGTGCTGTTTAACCAAATTTCAACTGATGAAAGTTTTCTGACTTTGTCTCCTAAAATTTGACCGATATCAATCCCTCTTTTTCCAGCGTAAACATTTTTCTGGGATCCAAAGAATTTATGGGTTTGCAACACCAATTTGCCACCTGTTCGATCTTTATCATCAATCAAAATTACTTTAATATTTTTTTCACCCAATAATTTAGAAGCGGATAATCCGGCTGGACCTGCGCCGATAACTAAGACATCAGTTTCTAATATTTCAGCATCTCCAGTTTTGACCGTTTCATCTTCCAAGGGGAGTTCTGGAAGTTCATTACAGCTTTGGATAACCATTCCTTCTTTGAGTGGGGTCATACAAGCTTTTTTTGGGGTACCATCAACAATCACCGTACACTGAGCACATTGACCGTTCGCACAAAATATTCCTTGAGGGCTTCCGTCTTTATGGTGATGTCCAAAAATTTTTATCCCATTCATGAAAAGAGCGGATGAAATCATCATGTCCTTAAAACCAACTTGGGATTCTCCATCAAATTTGAATGAAATCTCGGTTCGTTTAGGTATCGGCAGAATTGGATGTGTTTTTATTGAATTTAAGTCCATATTTGCACCAAAATTACAGTTTCAATTATTAGCATTAGTTATTTTAATTTCAATTACTTGTTTAATTTAATTAAATATAAGAAATAAGTTTTATAATTAATTGAAAGAAAAAGAGAGATCGTAAAATTATAATTCAAAAATTACGCTTGTTTTATCTTGAGATTGATCTTGCATCTCATTGCGTAATAATTCAATCTCTTGCATGAGTTCTAGTACTTTCGGGTGATCAAATAATTCTGCATATTTTATGAAGAGTTCTTCATTTGTTAAAACAATATGTCCCGTTTTTTTAATCAATCGCCCAGAATCATCAACAGGATTTATTTCAATTCCGAGTCTTTCTGGTATTTCATTCTTTGCGGGGATTTTAATAATTTTAACACCAGGAACATTAGTATTGGTTTTTTCCCAATCCTTAAGCTGAACCAGTAGTGATTTTAATTTTTCCCTAATGTTTGAATTATCCTCCACCTTAAATCCCAAATAACTTAATTATTTGTGACCCTAAATATCTCTCGAGTTAGATTGAGTTACAACAATAATTTCAAATTAAAATTTATTCCTTCAAAACTCGTACAATTTGCTTTATTTTTCTATCGACATCTCTTAAAGATCTAACATATTGTTGAGCTTCTACTAGCATTTGTTCTAAATCGGTAATTTGGTCTATCTGTTCATCTTCTTCCAATTTATCCAATAATTCCATACAGCGGTGAAGTTTAGGTATTTGTGAGCTATAGGAGAGGAACTTATTGTATTTTATTAGTCTCTTTACAATGCTGGAATATTTTGAATTCACTTCTTTCCGATACGCTGGAATTTTTTTTACTGTTTCTATTTTCAATTCTAAGTAATCTTTAAGGTTATTATCTTTAATTTTTTTAGCGAGGTTTAATGCATCTCGTAAATTTTTTTCTGCACTTTTAAAATGTCCATTTTTAACTTCTTTTTTACTTTTTGTGAATGCATTTATGAATTTAGAGGGGATATCTTTTGCTAATTTAATAAATTTTTGAGCTTCTTCAAACTTTCCATCATCTATGAGTTTATTTGCGGTAGAGCCGATTTCATTCTTTAAAATATCTTCATTTCCTACTTTCTCAAGAATGTTTTTTTTTTCAATATATATGTTTCTTAATCTATTAGATAATGCGATTTTATTTGAGATGTTATCCATTATTGAATCTTGAATTTTCTTTGGATGAATTTTTACAATTTCTAAGGATTCATTAATATCAAGAATGTAGATCATACAGTATTTTATGGTCTCTTTTGGTTGTTTTAAGGGAATTATATAAAATTTATAAGGAAATGCCCGAAAATTTAAATCTTTAAGCGTAGCTGTTGCAATAAAACTTTTCATGATGCCTTCTATTAACTCTGTTTTAGGTTTATCCTTTTTATCAGCATAATAATCGTTGTATATTTCCCATTTTTCTAATTTTGGGATAATATTGTCATTATCCTCGTCCTCTTCTTCTTCCTCGTCATCATCATCTTCATCCTCTTCTTCTTCCTCTAAATCTTCTTCTTCCCCTGGTTCATCAATATTTTCTTCTGGCTGAGATATTTGCTCATTTTCCATTATATAGGGGGTGTCTAAATCAAATTTAATGATTATTATTCCTTTGATCATGATGTTCACTTTTTTTCTTTTTTATTTATGTTCAATTAAATAGAAATCTTGAAACTTTTATAACTTTTCAATTATAAGAATTCATGTATCATTGATGTATCATAGAAAAAAAACAAATAAGAAAAATATAAAGGAAAAAGATATTAGTTTTGATGTATTTCGAGGTTTAGGTGCATCAATCTTAATTACTGGATTCAAAAAAGCATATTTAAAAAGTATAGCTATTGAATTTTGCGCACAATCATCCCTTCCATACGGAAAATCAGAAGCAGGAATCCATACTTTTCTATCACCCAAAAAAACACCTGATCATCGATGGGGTGTGGTATGCAGTGTCTGGGTGCAAAAAAATTCAGAAGACGAAAACTTGTCATCAAAATTACTAATTAGATTTCTAAATGAAAGAATTTCCATTACCCTATTTCCAAAATTAGGTATTCGAGTTTTTTCTTGGACTCCTAATCCAACAGATTTTTACTATAGTGAGGTGGAACTCGGTGATTTCGGAGATGGATACAATAAAATCGAAGACAAGTTCGATAGGAAATTTCTTTCAATTCCAATGACTGGTGGAGATTTTTGGATTGAACATAAAATTGGGATACAACCAGGATTCTTAGGTGCAAGTTTGTTTTTATTTTTTAAAACTGTTAAATCTGCAACGAAACTTGAATCAAAAATATCAAATTTCTTATTTATATTTCCCAATACTGTTCAAATATATAGTTTAATTGCTTCAGGGTCGAAAATCGGCGCGATAAATATCAATAAAAAAAATCTAATAATCTCAACCAATGAAGTTTATTGTCCTTCATTAAAGAAACAAGTTGGAAATGAATCCAAAGTTCCGAATGATGTTAATTGTATTACCGAATTAGTATTAAATAGTTTTTCAATAAGTCATCTCAAAATTACATTGAAATTCCTTTTAATTTATTTAAAAAAGAAAAAAAGTATCATCAATATTACTCCCATATCTTATGATGAGGTTAAAGATTTTTTTGATCTCGTTTCTATTACTCTTGATTGAACTACAACGCTATATTTATTTTTGAGCTCAGACATTTTCTTAGGTTTTTTAATAGTTAATAGCTTGATTTTATTTAGATTCTTATTGCGATTTTTGGGTTTCAATTGACATCCTACATCTGAAAAAATTTAAAAACCAATTAAATACCATAATTAATTTAGGGAATACCAACAAGATTAAAATATAGTAATAAAAATTTTTAATCGCATACAAAAATGTAAAATTTGATGAAAATGACCGATCAAGCCAGAAAATGCCCGTACTGTGCCAAACCGTTAACTCGTCGTCCCTATTGGAAACATATTCAAGAAATGCACCCAAAAGAATTCGAAAATGATACCAGCACGTGGATCCAATTATTTAAAGATTACTCATCCATGGGCATGAATAAAACAGTTTCTTTGACCGTAATTGGAGAGATCTTCAATAAATCGCCGAAATTTATTGAGGATTTTCTTAAGCAGCAAAAAGTTCTATAAGTTCTCTTCTATTATTCTGTTTTTTACATCTTTAACCATTTTCATTGCCATTTCATCGCTTTCTTAAATGAATTTTGATATTTTTTATTAAGTAATCCAAAGTTTTTTTTTCCAAAGATGATAACTTGATTTTAGGAGAAATCTACAAAATGATTATAAAAAATTATAGCTTCACTCTTAAATCAGATAGAAGAGAACAGTTTATTCCTATCTCTGAAGAAGTAAATAGTTTCGTTCAAAAAATGGGAGAAAATTTGGTGGGTGTTTGCAAAATTTTTATTCATCATACCACAGCAGCAGTGATCATAAATCAAACTGTAAATCCTGATGTTATGCATGATTTTCAGACATATCTAGGAAGCATTGTACCTGCTAAACGAATGTTAAACGTGCAAAATAATTCTGACGCCCATTTTAAATCATCTTTAATGGGGACTTTTGTTGAACTTCCAATTTCGAATGGGAAATTAGATCTCGGTAAATGGCAAGATCTATTATTTGCTGAATTCGATGGACCTAGAACAAGAACTGTTGATATGCAAATTTGGGGTAATTAGCAGTCAGTAATGTCCTAATTGAATTAAAAATCGAAATTATTTGGAGAAAATAGATGGATTGTCCAAGATGCCGTGCTAAAGGTATTCAAATTAAGATGAAATACGTTAAAAGAAAAGGCGGATTTCATAAGAATACCAAATTTATTTGCCCGAATTGTAATTTTATAAGGATGAAAACAAATAAGAGAAAGGATTAAAAGAAAATCTGTAAATTTTAATTTAGAATTATGATTTTTCAAATAAAAAAATTTTCTCAAAAATTATTACTGCCTCTGGGAAGAAAACTTTCAAATATTCCTGCAAATGTTTTTACTGTTATTAGTTTATTTTTTTCACTTATTTCAGGATTAGGTTTTTATTTAAAATTACTTCCTTTGATAATTATATGCTTATTTTTGATCGAATTATTTGATCAATTAGATGGTGTAATTGCAAGACTTCAAGGTCCAACAAAATTTGGTGCATTTTTAGATTCTACCTTAGATAGGTATGGGGATGCAGCTATTTTCATCGGAATTATATTAGGGGGATATACAACTCCATTTTTAGGTTTATTGGCATTTATTGGTGCATTTTTAACATCTTATACTCGCGCACGCATTGAAGGATTATATAATAAATCTTTGGGAGGAGTAGGATTATTAGAAAGAACAGATAGGGTTCCATTATTAATAATTGGTGCAATATTCCAAATCTTTTTTACAGGTGCTCTCTGGTGGACTATGATTTTGATGATAATTGGAAGTCATATCACAGTTTTTCAGCGAATTCTTTACGCATTTAAAAATATACCCCGAAATCGTGAAGAGAAGATAATTTCATAATATTTTTTTTAAAAACAATTCTGGATATTTAATCAATTTTAGAGATAATTTGGTTAATATTTTCAATGTACCATTTTTCTTCAGGTTCTTTATGATAGATTTTAATGAATTCAACAACAGATGAGAATAATGGATAATAAAAATCTTTTAAAGATTTTAGAATTTTCTTAATTTCAAATGGAATTTCGCCTGATTCATCATAGTAACTTTTAGAAAAACTACATTTGAGTGGATCGGCTGATTTCCAAGATTTTCCTAAAATTTCATAAATTTCATCATCATTTTTTATTTTTCGTATGGGTTGAATTAGTTCTATTCCTTCTTTTTCAAGTAAATCTTTAAATAATGAAAGAACTTCAGGAATTTGATTAAGTTTTTTACGATCTCCGTGTAATTCCCGTTCTCCTGTTATAATTTTTGTTATCCCGTAATAATTTGCAATAGGAATCCTCATCATATGGAAAAAGAGATGACAAGGTGGGCATGGAGAATAATATCCGAAATATTTCTGAACTATGGCCATATTGCGAATAATTAACCGATCAAATAAATTTGAAACATTTAAATAGAGAAAATTGGTAGAATCATATTTTTCTTGGGAAATTAGTTCATTTACATATTCAAAATGTTCGTTCGGTTCAAGAATGTTTCCAAGAAATGATCGATGAAATATTCCAATACCCAATAAATTTCTAATATCGTAATCTCTAATTGCTTGAATTATTGCGGCAATACTATCTTTACCTGCTACTTCACTGATGAAGAAATTTTCCTTATTTTCTAATTTTGACTTATTTTCAGAATAAAATTTATCAAATGTAATTAATTCGGGAGTTTTCGCCAAATAGATCATCCTATAGGCTTTTTAGAAAAATGAAAAGTAAAATTTATCAAAAATAGTTGGAGATCTATTTAATTTTATCTCTTTAAAATAATCTTCTAATTTAAGGGCTTGCGAGTACATTTCCTCAAATTTCTTAAAGAAAATATTAGTTATCTCATGACTTCTTGAAATAAAAATACCCATGAGTTTATTACTTGGATCAATTGAAAATTGAATTAAATCATTTGCATCAAGAATAATGAAATCACCACATGAACCTTCATAAATTCTAATATCCCACATATTTTCATAGTTTATCTCAAATTCTTTAAATTTAGTTGTATAAAAAGAGAAATTCTTTATAATTTGAAGAATTTCTTGAGCATGCTCTCTAGATACTAGAATCCTATATTTTATTGGTGGCATTTTATTTAGAATTGTTTGAATTAAGATAATTACATTTGAATATCCCTCTTTTTTCATGTACTTAGGATCTTTTAACATTTCATATATTTTTTCAAAGGTTTTTATCTCATACTTTATTCCTTTTGTTAGATACATTTCTTTTGTATTTCCAATAATATCGTTTTTAATAAAATCAAATGCGTCCTCATTATCTAAAATATTTATATATTCTACCGGAGGTAATGAATGTTCTTCATGGGTGATATTATAAGCAGATTTCATATCAACAAATGATTTTTCGCATTTATCAATTTTTATATCACATTCTGTTCTTATACTAGTAATTTTCTCTGATAACAATTTCTCCCACGCTGAAATAGGTTCATTAATGGTTATTTTCATTGGGCGATCATATACTTGGATTAATCCTAATTGCTTTAATAAACTAAATATTTTATAGATTCTTTTAATTGATAAATCCAAGTTAGTTGCTAATTCTTTTGGATTGTCTATTGAGTGGTTTTTTAGAAGATATTCATATACTATTTCAATTCCTTTTTCTTTTACTTCAATTGAGCTGAAAAGTTCAATCAGACTTGAAAATGAATTCTTCTCCATTTTAATTTTCCCTCATCCTCTAAAAACAATTATTTAACATGATATCTGTAAGTTCCTGGAAAACTTTCTCTACGTTATCTCCTCTTTTTGCACTTACTTCAATATGACCTACAAGATCATTCATATCAGCTGTTTGTGCGCCATATTCAATTGGGATTTTTCTAGCTTCTTCTAAATCAATTTTATTCCCTACAAGGTAAATTGGGATGTCATTATTCTTATCCCTAATAATTTGAATCCAACTATCAAGTGCATCAAGTGTTTCTGGTCTGGTTATATCATATAAAAAGAAGGCTCCGCTACTACCTAAACAATATGTGGGGAGTAAAAACCTGAAGCGTTTTTCTCCACCAAGATCCCAGATTTGGAGTTTTACATTCTTCTTTCCTTCTTTTGTATTGATTTCTACGGTTTTTACATAAAATTCTACCCCAACAGTTAATCTTGTATCAGGATTAAAGACTCCGGTAATATATCTTTCAGACAAGCTTGTCTTTCCAGTGGATTCTGAACCTAACATTAAAATTTTAAACGTGAAATCAATTTTTGACATTTTCTTCTCCTTCATATATGTTTTGTTAAAAAATTTGAGTTTTGATTGTAAGATTATTTATGATTCTATAATATTAATTCTATAATATTAATTCAAGTATCTTTATAATAAAATTAGAAAGTGAAAAAAATCAATGGTAAACTTAAACTTCGATATTAAAGATCCTTATAAAGTTTATATCATAAGAGATTGGCGAGATCATATAGATCAACTCATAATTTCATTTTTATTTACAATTGGTTTATTAGCTGTTGCAATATATCTAAATATCATTCATGATAATTCCAGAATTTATTATTATATTTGGCCTATGATAGGTTTGATCGTGCTAATATTTTACATATTTCCAAATTCAATAACTACCTTTGACTTGGAAAAAAATCTTTGGAAGATACAACATTATGCATTTTTTCCTATAAAAAAATTTGAAGGTTCTATCTCATCATTATCTAAAATTATTTCTACTGAAATTATAGATGAGAGAGCTAAATCTAAGTTTTCTTTAAAAAAATCAAAATATTATTCTGATTTAAGTGTTTTAGAATCGAATAATAAAGGCGAAGATAAAAAGAAGATATTTTATTCCAATAAAACGTATAGCTATCAAAATTTTAAATATAATGTAAAGCAGAATGAAAAAATTGGAATTGTTCTTGAAAACTTTTTTCAAAATATAAATATCTCAATCGAATTTGAAAAATCATTCAATCACTTCACAATGTGAAGATTTATCCCTAACCAAATGTTATTTTTAGATAGAAACTATATCGTGGTAATAATGACTAAAATTAAAACATCGAAGAAATCAAATGTTGTAACCGTATCATATCTGAAAAATCAAGCTAAGAGAACCGTACTACAAACGGAAGCAAAAAGGGAAAGAGAGGGTCGAAAAGTAAGTGTTCTTAGTATGGAGAACCAATTTAAAGATAAATATCCAATAATCAAATGGGACCTTTTATTTGATTTACTTCTTCTTTCAGGTTATTTATGGGGTCAAAAATATATTTTCTTTTCAACAATTGCATTTATGCAAATTTATTTGGCTTCCTATTTTATTTTTAACTACAGAAAATATACCCTACCGCCGTTCTTAATGAGTCTTTCATCAATTCCAGGGTTAATTTATATTATATTTCCTGATTTACCTGCAGAATTTAGAAGTGGAATGGTTTTTAGCTTTTGGTTTATTTTATCTTATGGTGCATTTTGGTTCATTATTATTTTTAAAAATAGAAAAGAATTTGTGAATGCCCAAGAATTAGAATTGTGCATGTTGTGTGATGAGCAAAAAGAGGATTTTATAATCCATATGGGTAGATATATGTGTAAAGAATGTTTTTTGAGCCAAGCATATGAAGTTGTAAAATATTACAATACAGAGATATACCAATGGGATTATGATGTTTTAACTTTTTTCGAAAATGAAATCGGTGAAAAAATTCCAAATTATAACCTAAGTGAAGATGATTATATATTAAAACCTGAAATTGAGAGCAAATTATTTTTCAGTGTTGAAGAAAATAATGTAACTGCAATTTCAATCCCTAACAGAAATTTTCAGTTAAATTTACCGGAAGAAATTGGGTTGCTCCATACTCTTAAAATTTTAAATTTTCAAGGAAATCAAATATCAAAATTACCTTATTCTCTGAGAAATTTATACCACTTAAAAATTCTTAATTTAAAAAACAATAATCTTGATTATCTTCCAGGACATAGCTTGAAAACTCTAACTCTATTAAGAAGAAGACACTGTGATGTTTTAAAATAATAATTTCTATTTATTTTTTAATATTTGAATTGAATTATAGATTAAATTTCTCATTGGGGTAAAATCTTCATTTTCAAGAGAAATTTGAAGAATTTTTTCCGCTTTTTTTCCCCCAAGCAAAGTTATTGCCTCAATTATTGCTTTTCGGACTGCTAAATCCCGCTCAATTTCAAGCATTTTTTCAAAGGTTCTTTTGATCCATTTGCGATTTCCTGTTTCAGATATAATTTTTATTCCTTCAATGCGTTCTAAAAAATCATCAGAATTTATCATTATTTTTGCTAATTTGACATTATCCGGATTGATCTGTCTCATTAATCGAGCCGCTAAATCTTTTCTTTGAGGAGATCTATCTTGTAGATATTGTTCTAATATCTCTTCACTCTTTCCAGGGGTTGCCAATAATGTTCGAATTGCTTGTTGTTGTAATGGTTTATGTCCTGAAAATATTAAAGGAATTATGAACGGGGCAAAACTCGAATCTTTCAATGATGAAATAAGCTGCAATCCTTTAATTTGATATATTGGACGACTTTCGGCTTTGATTAAAAATAAGGCGATTTTATGGGCTGATTTTGAGGGAATTGAAATATTTGCCAGTTGATTTAGGAAGTATGGGATGAAATTTGAATTTAGATTAGAAAATAGATAATCTAATAAATGATTAACATATGAATATGATTTTTCAAGAATTTCTTCTAATAACTTTTCTATTATTAAATCAATTTTCTTGAATCTAATTATATTTTGAGAATCTGATGTAATCTCTTTCAAAAGATTTATAGTCCTACTACATTCCTCAAAAAAATATGTCATATATTAATCTAAAAAAGGTTTTAGAATATTAAAAGGATATTTATTAAATAGTAATTAAAAATTTCGTTATTCTGGAGATTATAAATTATTAAGAAAACATTTTTCTACACTAACGTATTGTTTATAACTATAATAAGTATATTATTAAAATAAAATAAAAAGATAGTTGGGCTTAAAATACAAAATCTTGAGAGGGTGATATGGAAGTGGAATTTGATAAAACATTAGAGAAAGAATCCAAAGAAATCCTTTTCAATTTAATTCAAAAAACCTCAAAAATTGTGCTTTTTCGAGTTTATTATAATAAGAATTCTACTTATCCTCCAGATCCTCAAAATCGTATCTATATAGATCTAGGGAAAACTTCTAACCAAATTTTAGGAATTTCCCAACGAATATCTTCAGAAGAATTCCTATCACATATACACCCCAATCAGATAGATCAATTAATGGTAGATTTGAGAGCAGTTAACAAAAATTTAGATTTAGATATACAGTTTTTCAATTCAGAAATTAAAAAATACATCTGGATACATATCTTATCGAATTTTATGCCTTTAAACAATGAAAATGAAGAGAAAAAATGCTTAATTGGAATAATTGAAGACATCACCAATATAAAACAAAAAGAATTAAGTTTGAATAAAAAAGATGAACAGATCCAAAGTTTTAAGGTAATATCAGTTATTGCATCCATGCTTATGCACCGAAATGAAAAATTGGATGAAAATATCTTCGATATTCTAAAAACAATGGGAAATACTTTAAAAGCTTCAAGTATCGCGATATACAAAGATATTGAAGTAATTAGTAATAAGGATTCTGAGGATCTACACCCGTATACTTTATCGGATAAATGGTGCGCTCAATATAATATTGAAATTTGTAAAAAATTTGATGAAATATTTATCAATAAACTATTATCTCAATTAGAAAGTTCATCCATGAAAATGTATATTGTAAAAAACATTGATGAATATCCAAGCGAGTTAACTCCATTACTGGAACAAGCAAAGATCGGCTCATTTTTACGTGTTCCCATTTTTACTGGAAAAAATCGTTATGGAACCATGATTGTTAATTATAATGATAAAAATCGTCAATTCAACCATAATGAAATTGTTTTAAGCATGAATATTGCTTATTTAGTTGGTCTAGGGTTAAAGATCAATAAAGAAAACGAATCAAAAATTAACTTTTTACAATTTTTTGATGATTTACAATTAGGACTTTTCATTCTTCAGCAAGATGAGGCTGGAATATATAAATTTGCATATGTAAATTCACAAATATGCAAAATATCAGGGCATACAAAGGAAGAAATTTATAATGTCTCCAATTTTTCTGATCTTGTTTTAGTTGAAGATGAATCTTTTATGAGATCTTTTCAATCAAAAGAATTTGCAGTAAAAAATCTACCTAGATCTTTTGATATAAAAATCAATGTAAAAAATGAGAAAATACCTGTGAAAGTTTGGTTAGGTAATGATGAATTTAATAATCATTATGCAATCTACGGAATTGTTTACAATTTGTTGGAAAATAAAGAAATTTCTTCCATTTATAATGAACTTATAGAGTAAATCATATAAATCTCGCATTCAATCTGTTTATAAATCTAATAATTCTTTTTTCGATTTATTCTTCTTATTCTTTTTATTTTAAGTTGTTTACTAAATCAAATCACTAATTAATTTCAAATTCTCTGGATTATATCTAAAAATATGCGAAAGGATAGGGATAAGGATAGGGATAGGATTATATACGGCATTATTTATGTTATGTTTTCAATACATCCAAAATGTGTGAAAGTATATGTCGGTCAAACTTCTCAGCCAGATCCATATTCGCGCTTTTCAGATCATATTAATGATGCTTATAGAAAAGGAAAGAAGGAATTCGAATATAAAATTAGTAGAGCCATTCGTAAATATGGTATGGAAACTTGGAAAATTTTGACTATTGATAAATATCTAACTTTTTTAAAAGTCCATAATAATCCGCATCAATTTCAAAACCATCGGTTGTATTCCAGAAAAAAACCAATTTTTAAGGCAAAATCTCAAAAAGAATTAGACCAATTAGAAATTCTATGGATTGCTGAATTTAATAGCTATATTAATGGGTATAATTCTACTTTAGGTGGTGGTGGTAGAAGATTTGTTGAAGGATTTTCAAAAATTCAAATATCACAATATAAAGATTTGCTCAATCAGGGATTTCTCAAAACTAAAATCTTAATCAGCCCACAAAATCCATTTGAGAATATTTCACAAAATCAGTTTGATCTGAGGCTAGCCTATACAAATCTTTCTGAAAAAGAATTGGAAGAATTACACAAGTTCGAGGTTTCTGCGCGTTTTTTTAACAATTATAAACGACAGCGAGCTTTAGCAAATATTATTGAAATCGAACTTGCCATGGGAATTAATCATTTTGAGAGTATCCCGTTCAATAAAAGTAACATTTCTCATTTTATATCCATTCAAGATATTAAAAAGATCACACTCACAAAAAAAAATTTGCCTATAGATATAGATATTGACGAAGTTCTTGAATTTTATGGTGTAAATAGTGAATTAAAAGCCAATATTATGCCAAATCATGCTCTATCGTTAGGCAGGATTGGAGATATTCGAGGAGCTATCATCATTGATCTTTTTGAAAATAATCGGATTTTTTCACAAGATTATTTAAGAGAAATATATAAATCTACTCGCGATATTATCAGAACTTCCCCCGTCCAAAGAGGATATAAGCGTATTTATGGAAATTTCTTCGAAGTGATTCATAATTGGCGTATAATAGAAATTAATGATGCTTTTACTTCTGATTTTTCCCACGATAATACAACAAAATCTAAAAAGAAAAAATGGAAGAACTATACTCATTTTGTATTTATTGAAAATATTTTGATAAACACACCATTTATCTCCCCAAAACAACTCGCTGAACTATATTATGGAGAAAAATTCTCTGAAACTCAACGTAAAAATTTTTCCCGAAAATTGAATTTGATTAAAAAATTAGCCAAATCTAATAAAAGATTATCTGAGTTGTATCTTAACGAAAAAATCACATGATTGACTAATAATTTTTATTGGTTTTGTTAATTTCTTAAAAAAAAATTACGTTGAATAGTTAGACCGAATTGAATTCTTAAAAAAAACAATCATTAGAGAAAATTTTACCTTTTTTCATTCTTTCTCTGAAATTGCTAAAAAAAACCTTTTTAACACACCTTCCTAGAAAATAAATTAATTGTTGAAAATTATCTCAAGGTATTTATTCAAAGAGATAAATAAAACTTAGAATCGTACGAAATTGAATATAAAAAAAGTTGAAAATTATGTTGTACAATAATATTGAAACAAAGGATGTCGAATTCTTTGAGTCTGTCGTAGGTAAAAGGTTTGTTTCTGCTAATCCAGCAATCTGTGCTAGTTATTCAAGCAAATCCATTATGGGTCTTGAATCGCAAATCGCTGAAGCAGTAGTGCGACCACGATATACCAATGAAGTTCGAAATATTCTTATGTGGTGTTCAGATCGAAGAATTCCGGTGACACCAATTTCCGCTGGATTATCTGGTGGATTTTCTTGCCCTGTATTTAAGCCCGCGGGAGTCCATCTTGATATGAGCAGAATGGATCGAATTATCGAAATTGATGAAGATAACAGATATGTTGTTATAGAACCTGGGGTCACCAACGGAGAATTATGGGCATATATGAAAAAATATCACTCTGGTTACATTCCTCCAATAGCTGATGGTGCCCCTCCAGCAGCAACCGTTCTCGGAGACGGCATTGATAGAGGTTTCTCGTTAGTGACTAGTTCTATGGGGCCACAAGGAGAACTTTTCATGGGAGCTGAAGTTGTAATGCCTACGGGAGATATATTGAATTATGGATCGATGGCTCTACACGGCACCAAACCGTTCTATAGATGGGGTTTAGGGCCTGAATTGTTCTCAACATTAATGGGTAGTCAGGGAAGTATGGGTATTGTTACGAAAGGCGTTGTTAAAATATTCCCTCACCCTCATTTTAAAACAGTTAAAGCATGGGCTATGGGTAACCCGTATGATATGCAAGATTTGACGCTTCAGATCGGGAAACTTGAATTTGGAATTGCTCACAATACCGTGATGGTTCAGGGAGGCAACTGGCCTCTTGTTATGACTCGCTGGCCGAAAGATAAAGTCCCTAATGATTATTCATTCTATGAAAAAATAGGCATACCTAAGTGGTGGATGAATTGGGAAATTTGGGCAAACACACAAGAAGAATTGGATTTTGTTTGTAAAACCATAGATGAGTATGCAATCAATTTCAAAAACTCTGATAAATGCCGAGAACCAGATGCCATTAGAGAATGGAAACTGCACCCCAAGCAGATCGAGTCTCGAATGAAAAAACCAAATAAAATTGCAGTTCCTTATAGTTATTGGGAAGCTGGGTTTCTATTCATCACTTGGTATGTTCCATGGAACGAAAGTGCCGATTTCGCAGTCTATTACAACAGTATACTCAAGAAATACGGTTTTGCAGAAGTTATGTGGATTGCTTCAATCGAACGATGCAGGCAGGCTATTTGTATGCCGATTGTTTGCTTTGATAGCAGCAAACCTGATGATTTTATTAGAGTTCAAGATATGAACAGGGAAACTACCGAATATTGTCTTAAAAAGGGTTGGATTAATTACAGACCCGATCCTAATATTCATGCACCGATGACTTATAGCATGGCTGGAACATATCTTAAATACTTACGAAAGGTAAAAGAAATGTTCGACCCGAACTATATCATGCACCCGGGGAGGCTAATGCTACCATAGGTAGGGAGTGATTCTCATGGAACGATTACAAGCATTAAAAGGTGATATCTACAAATGTATCCATTGTAAAGCATGTAGATTTTCTTATAGCGGAGAACCTGACAGGGAAGGAATTGGTGCACACACAGGCACAGAAGGAAAAGAGACACTCTATGAAGGAATGGTTCAAGCGTGCCCTGCCGGAATAGAATATGGCTGGGAAGCCTACTGGAACGCAGGAAAAATCTGGATTGCCCGAGCAGTCTTAGAAGGTGATCTTGATTTAGTAAAAAACGGTCAAGACATTGCTGATGTTGTTTATCCTTGTATTACTTGTGGGATGTGCGCAGCTCAGTGTGAAAATAATATCCGAACTGTTGATATTATCGAGGCTTTACGAGCGGCAGTCATTGAGGCTGGTTTCAAACCACTTGGTAAACATGCTTGGATGACAAACGCATCGGAGACCAAAGGTAATCCCTACGGTGGTGTGAAAGAAGAACGAACTAAATGGGCGGCAGATGCTGGCTTCAAAGATATGATCGATAAACCTGGCACGAAGATAGCCTATTATGTTGGCTGTACGGCGTCATATCGGCAAAAAAATGTAGCGGCAGCGACCGTTGATTTAATGAAGAAACTCGGTTACGATATATCTTTATTAAAAGAAGAGCAATGTTGCGGCAGTCCATTCTTCAGAACAGGAATTATGACTGAAGCTTTGCGTTCAATGAACCATAATCTTGAGATTTTCAAAGATTTTGATTTATTGGTGTTCTCTTGTGCCGGTTGTTATCGAACTTTCACAATTGATTACATGAAGTGGGCACCCGAGAAAGTAAAGTACAAGACAATGCATGCCATGGAATTAATTTCCGAAATGGTTCGATTGGACAAAATAAAGTTTAAGGAACACCCCGAACTTAAGGGTAAGGTGGCAACCTATCATGACCCTTGTCATACCGGCCGACATTATGGACTTTGGTATCAAGAACGTTTAATTGAAGAATCTAGCAACCTCATGATGGATATGCGTGCAATCAATAAAATTATTGATGATTGGTATGAAGTTCCACGTAGAATCATCAATGCTATTCCAGGTCTCAAATTTAATGAGATGTATAGGATTAAGATGGATAGTTTTTGTTGTGGTGCTGGTGGTGGTGTGAGAGCGCAATATTCAGAGTTCAGTATTCGGACTGCACATCTTAGGATGGATGAAGGCGATGCAGTGGGTGCAGATTTTATGTTGACGGAGTGTCCATTTTGTTGGCGTAATTTAGATGATGCAAATACACAATATAAACATGGCAAGAAGGTAAT
>JAUWMK010000406.1 GCA_030613185.1 Promethearchaeum sp. | reverse complement strand
GGATGGTTTAATTGGTGTTGCTAATGCCTCAACTGGAATGCTGGCAATTGTTGGAACTATCGTTTCTAATGATGCTTTCGGACCAATAGTTGATAACGCACGTGGAATCGCAGAACAAGGCGGCCTTTCTGAAAAAGAAATTGCTTTATGTGATAGATTAGACTCTGCTGGAAATACAGCCAAAGCCATTACAAAAGGTTTTGCAATCGGTGCTGCCGCTTTAACAGTACTTGCTTTACTCTACGCATTCATGGAAGAAGCTAAACATAACCCTGATGTAGCTCAAGTATTAAAAGATATGGAAGTTATCAGTCTTGATTTAATGTCACCAAAAATTATGGTTTCCGCACTCCTTGGAACAGCAGTCCCGATGGTTTATTCTGCAGTCTTAATTATGGCTGTTGATAAAAACGCACAAATCATGGTAAAGGAAATTCGACGCCAATTTGAAGAAAATCCAGGCATCCTTAAGGGAACTGAACCAGCAGACTTTGAAAGATGCATTGACATCGCAACCAAAGGTTCTTTGAAAGAATTATTCATCCCAATTCTTCTAGCCATAGTATCACCGGTGATAGTAGGTATTCTTTTCGGTGTTCAAGGCTTAGGTGCTTTCCTCGCATCGACTATCCTAATTGGTTTCGTTTTCGCACTATTACTCTCCAATTCCGGTGGAATGTGGGATAACGCCAAGAAATACATCGAAGATGGGCACCTTGGTGGTAAAGGAACTTTTGCTCACGCAGCAGCCATTACAGGAGACACAGTTGGGGATCCTTTTAAGGATACAGCTGGGCCTAGCATCAACACTTTGATTTGTGTTATGGGATTAACGTCGTCGATGTTCTTATCTCTGTTTATGTTGGATATTTTCAATAATGGGCTTGGATTATTAAATTTTCTATTTCTCTGAACATAGAGCTTAGCCCGAATTTAAGTTTGGGCTTTTTTTAATTAATTTTTCAATATAATATATTTTTTCTGATTAAAATTTTACTGAATGTTAAGAAAATAAGATTATTATTTTCGTTTCCATTTCAAACAAATAGCTTCGCTGAGTTCTATTAAAATGTGCTGTTAAAATTCTATAAAAAAATCGTAATTTAAAAATATACATCGAAATAATAATTTTGATTATCATAAGGTGAAAAAATTGATAAATATTTTACTTAACAAGTTTGGAAGGGAAATAATAAACAAAATTGAAACTTTAGACTATTTCTTAGGTTTTAAAATACATATCGATTATGATGAAACAACACCACAAAATTTACTTCAAGAAAAAATTGAATCTTTATCTAAAAGTTTACATCCTGATAAAGGAAGTTTAAGAATTTTAAAGATTAAAGATGATAGTATTAGAAATGCAAATGATCTTTATGGTCCTGCAAGAATTCTAAATGATTTAGTTCCCTCGCAATATATACCAGATGAATATATGCTTGATCAGAATCAAATATATTTGTATGATTATTTAATGCCTCAATTACAGAAATATATTTATAAAGGAGAGATAACCTTAGATGCAGAAATATATATTGAAGATAAATCCATTTCACCATCTATTAATGAAGATTATGATATGCATATGATGAATTTAAAGGAAAAACATAAACTTGTTATTGAAAAAACAGAAAATTATGTAAGTAATCTGGTGTTTTATTTTAAACATATTTTAAAATATGAAGAAAATTCTGTTACTGGAAATATTCTTTCTAGATATAGGACTTACATTTCTAATCCAGGTTCCTGGAGAACCAAAATCTCGACTATTAGAGGAATGGCTGTTATCCTAGAACGATCATTTCCAGGATTGGGAACAAGTGTTGTAAACTGGTTAATTCCAAAGCTTACATTAAAGACAGGAGGAACAATCACTTTTACCGAATTAATATCGAAATATTGCGCCCAAAATGAAAAATGGTATAATTTCAATTATAGAGCGAAACTATCTACGATTCTTAGTCAATATACTACATTTGATGCCACTCAAGCAGAACTCTTAAACCAACCACCTAACTTAATTGGTTTTTTCAGATTACTAAATTTTATCTCTAATGTGGAAAAACTTATTTTGAACACCGATTTAGGAAATGCACACGGTACAAAAAGAGCTGTTGATACAAATAGACATTTAATCTTAGCACAATGTATTGGCAATTTATTAGGATTATCTGATTCTAAAATTTCTGATTTACAAAGTCATTTTCGACTTATTGTGAAAGGAGTCGCTTTAACCACATTGGATGATTCAATAATGATGGAAAAATTATTGACGTTTTGCGATGAATTTTTCAATATTTGGATTGAAGAAAACACCAAAAGCTTCAGTGAAACACATTATAACCTATATATTCCCGAATCTGAAATAAAAAGAGAGAATTTTATTCTTTCAATTGAAGAAATAACTCCAAAAAAACTAATTTTTCATTGGATGAATTGGTCGAATGGTAAAATTTACGATTTTAAATCGGCATTTGGCCCAGATTCATTATTAATCAAAGGCAGTACACCTTATTTAACTATGTATAGGGAAGATGCAACACCCTCTGGTTTTTCAGAGTATCATTGGCTACATAATAACTTCAATTTATGTGTTAAAAAATTCAGAATTCCTCAAACAGGAGGAACTCTCTCCCATTCAACACCTTATTTTGTTGGTGGGGATGTAATATTGAAACAAAATAATGATTATATGTCAAAAAAAGAAGTGCAAGTAGCCAAAATCTTAGCTCGCCGGATATCCAATGAAGATTTTATATCGATAAATAGCCCAGGATCACCTCTAAGACAATTATTAATAGTGAAAGAAGTTAAGTTTCCTGGATTGGATACAGTATATTCTGTCAGAACTAGAGATTCTCTGGCGGACTTTGCTGAATGGATGTTTGGATCCGCTTTACGAAGATCTCAATTGGAATCAATTTTAAATGTTGGAGATTTGACAAAACTTAATAACAAACTCATTGCTTTTGAAAAAATTAAAGAAATATTTCAAGATTCGACAGATCCTCTATCATCTTCACCAATAACAGTGAATAGGCGTACTTATTCTTTGGACGAGTATTATAGAAATCGAGTATCAAATTATAAAAAGGTAATTTGTTATGATTTCTTAGTTTGGTTAAAGGAAAATTTAGGTTTTGGTATCGAATACGAAGGAATGAGAAATCCGATATATCGAATGAGAAAGGAATTTGATGCTAGACAATTAATTAGAGACAAAATTCCAATGATCTATATTTGTATTAATGAAAATGAAAGACAAGAAATATTAAATCTAAGGGGAGTAATAGGATATAAATATCCGCTAATAACAATAGATGAATTTGAAATTATGACAGATGCTTGGTTTCATGCATATTCTCAATCAGCAGATCTAACATTCCAAGAATTTATTAAAAATATTCATGAATTGATAAATACTTATACTGAAAACAACATTCAAGAAGTGTTTGGTTATAATGATCATGGACATTACATTACCGACTCAGACATTGGAAATTATTTCTGGACTTTTTTTATAGAATCGGCAAGAACAGATAATCTTTTTTACAAAGAATATCAGAAATGGAGTGAGGGTTTTCCAAATGCTGTTTTCTTTTTTTAAATCTTAAGTTTACAAGTTGTGCATCTTTTTTAATTTTGTTTTTAATCTATATTAATTTTTAGGCCGACATAATCTTTTCTTCATCATTTTATTGTATTCATCCGATATTTTCAATCTCTTCTGGAAGAATGATATAAGTTGC
>JAUWMK010000355.1 GCA_030613185.1 Promethearchaeum sp. | reverse complement strand
AGTGCAAAAAGATTTTTGCAAAAATACAAAAAGATTAGAAAATAACATCAATCCAAATCTTTTTTATATTTAAAAATTCTAAATTTCTTTATGGTAAAAATTGGAATAAATAAATATGAAACAAATCTCGTTAAATTTGAAATTAATGATTGCACGTTCACTTTTAGTTTTTCAACGTGCATCGCTTTTGAAAATAAAGGAGATTTGGTGATTAGTGAGGCTAGTCAGACAGATTTAGCTCCTACAAAAAGTCATTTGGATAAGATTAATCCTGATAAGAGTATTCGAATTAGCCGAGAACTTTTTGAAGAGAAATTGAAGGGATTAACTCTTTAATTTTTTTTAATTTTTAATTAAATTAATCCAAATTTTTACTATTCATTCCTAAATTCTAATTATTATTGAGATTTTTCATGATAGGAATTTTAATTTATAAGGAAGAAAAACTCTAAATTACTCATGACAATTATTTTTACTCATCTTGATGCTGATGGCGTATGCTCTGCTGCTCTTATTAAAATGATCAAAAAATATTCAAACGCGCAAGTCTTCTTTACACATCCAGCCGGTTTGGGCCATGATATCAAAGGGGTTGAAGATGATCTGATCATTTGCGATATCGCGCTGGATAAGAGGTCTTACAATAAAACTTACTCAAGATTAGAAAAAATTTCCCAAAATTATTCCATTCATTATTTTGACCATCATTCAATGCCTGGACCTCTCCCTCCTGCGGTAATAAACATCCATAACGAAAAAGTTTCGGCGACTGAAATTGTATATCGCTATTTTTATCACGAATTACCAGATTATGCCGATCACATTGCCTTACTTGGAGCAATATGTGATTACCTTGATAATACACCCTTAATGCAAGAGATGTTGCATCATTATGAGAGAAGATCCTTATTTTTAGATGCTGGATTGCTTGCACAAGGGCTGATGAAATCAAATAGTGGTTCAAGATATGATACTTTAAGAAATGTTGTTAAACGTTTAAGTAAGGGGGAATTTCCATGTGATATTAAATTTTTGGCTGAAGGAGCTTTAAAAGTTAGTAGAAGAGAAAAGCAAATCCGGAAAAAAATTATAACACTATATGCAAAGCGTGAGAATCTAGCATACATAATTAATCCACCATTCGGATCGAGATCAAAAATTGCATATTGGATATTGGGTCATTCTGGTTTATATCTAGGGTTATCGATACGACATCTTAAATCCAAACCAAATCTAGTTGATATTACAATTCGTGGAAGAAATTTGGTTGATCTTAAGACGATTATTCCACCAATTATACAAAAATTTGATGGTAGCGCAGGTGGACATTCAAATGCTCTAGGATGTCGGTTGTTAAAAGATAAATTAGATCAATTTTTGGAAATTTTAGATAATAAATTATCAAGTTTACCGATAAATCCTCCCCATGCTATTAAAGATTTAATCCCCTTGGAGAATTGAAAATGAGTTTAAAAACAGGGGAAATATTAAATATTCGGAAAGCTACACCAGATGACGCAATAGAGATCATAAATTATGCTGATAAAGTATCAAGAGAATCAGATAATATTTCCTATGGTCCAGGAGAATTTAGAATGACTATTGAACAAGAGCAAAATTATATTAAATCATTAAAAGATTCAAAGAATTGCATAATGATTTTAGGTTTAATTAAAAAACAAATAGTAAGTGTAGCAAGTTTAACTGGTGGTAAACGGAAACGTAGGGAACATTTAGCGAGTTTAGGGATTACTGTCAGAAAACCGTTTTGGAGGCAAGGTATTGGAAGAGAAATGTCGAAATTTTTAATTAATTGGGCTCAGCAATCTAACTTTATTCGGAAAATTAACTTATCAGTTAGAATTGATAATATTGGTGCAATAGAGCTATACAAACAATTAGGATTCAATGAAGTGGGTATACTTACTCGTGTGCTAAAGATAAACGAAGAATTCTATGACGCCCTCATGATGGGTTTAAACATCGATTAAATATTTGTTCTGAATTTTTATTTTGACATAGATCGTATCATTTGCACATTTTAAACAACATATTCCCTCTATAATTAAAGATTTAATCCCTTAGGTGAATTGAAAAATAATAAATTTCAATCTTTACACTAATATTTAAGGTGTCTATTATAAATCGTATAAAATTGAGAAAAAACCATGTTCAAGCTACATTTCTAAGTATAATATTTCTTTTATCAATCTTTTCTCAGACTATTGGATATTCATCTGCAGCAGAGTTCCAAATCGTTGCAAAAGAAGATGATATCTTAGTGTATAAATTAACTTTCGATGATGAAGTTAGTTATGCAAAATTTGAAATAAATAGAACTTTTGAGAATTCTACTTCAATTTTTATTGGTTATAATGCTTATTTAGCTGAAAATTTAACTGAATTTAATGAAACTGATGTTGTATATTCGAATGTTACACTTACAGGGAATATATCTGAAGATCTCTTTGGTTCGGGTTCAATTTTAAACTTAATTTCACCTATGGGAACAAATTTTTCTAATTCAGAAAGTGAAATGCAGGAGTATTTTAATAATAATGAGGAAGGTGTAACGGTTGATCTTTCAATTGGCTCATATGGCTATTCAATTAATATTGCTTATTACATCCGGCTTGTATTATTAGTTAAAGTGGTGGAAATAACTTATTATTATAGCACTACTGGTGTGTTATTATTGGGAGATTATTATTTTAAAAACCCAAGTTCAAGTGCACAATCAAGCGGAAAATTTGAAATCCTTCCTGAAAATTCAACAATTCTTGGGGCTGATGAAAATCCATATAATCCGGCGGATATTTCTGTTTCAAATTCAACTGGTGATGATAATTTTGATGAGTATAAGAAATTTCAAATGGATAAGCAAGCGATTATTACAATAGTTCTAACAAGTTTAGGATTTATAGGTTTAGTATCATTATCGGTGTTCTTAATAAAAAGAAAGCGAAAAATTAATTAAAATATCGCGAAAACTATTTCATATGAAAAGTAAGGTTTATTTTGCAAATCTCCATATTGAAGAATTCGAAGATAATTTGATCTCCAAAATTAAAAGATTATTCGATAAAGCTGAATTCAAAAAGTTAATTTCTCCCAAGGATTTAACAGCTGTTAAGGTTCATTTCGGGGAAAAAGGTAATACATCTTTTGTTCCTCCATGGTATGTTCGAGCGATAGTAGATAAGATTATTGAAGCAGGTGGGGATCCATTTATAACAGATACAACAACCTTATATTCAGGTCCACGAAATAATGCTGTAGGGCATCTTAATGTAGCAAATGAACATGGTTTCGCCCATTCAGTAGTAAATGCACCATTAGTAATTGCTGACGGGCTAAGGGGTAGAGATTTTATTGAAGTTAATATCTCCAAAAAGCATTTCAAATCAGTAAAAATCGCGACTGACATTTACCATGCAGACAGTATGATTGTTTCCTCTCATTTCAAAGGGCATATTATGGCAGGATTCGGAGGTGCAATTAAGAATTTAGGAATGGGATGTGCTCCTGTTGCAGGAAAAAAAGAACAACATAGCGTAAGGCCTGTTGTTGATAAAGATTTATGTGTTGGATGCGGTATATGCGTTGAGGTGTGTCCTGTTCAAACGATTGAGTTAGTGGATGGAAAATCCGTAATTCATTCTGAAAATTGTATTGGTTGCGGAGAATGCATCCAAAATTGTCCTGAAAAAGCTATTACTATGGATTGGGAAACAGAAATCCCTGAATTTGTTGAAAGAATGACCGAATATGCTTATGGGGCTTGGATTATTAAGAAAGGCAAAATTGGATTTTTCAATTTCCTTATCAACATCACCCCCGATTGTGATTGTTTCGGTGTTAGCAATGAATATATTGTGCGAGATATTGGGTTCTTGGCATCTGTTGATCCAGTTGCCATTGATAAAGCAAGCTATGATATGGTGAATATTCAGCCAGGATTTAAAGACACTCAATTAAAATTTAATTTAAAACCTGGGGAAGATAAGTTTAAAGGGGTTCATGAATCTACACAAGGTGAATTGCAGTTTATTTATGGTGAAAAAATAGGTTTAGGATCTCAGGATTATGAGATAATTAAAATTTGAGATTTTTTTTCGTTATTTCTTAAAAAATAATGCTCGAAAATACTTATAATTAGGATTGATAGAACATAAAACAAAATTAAAATTATAAGAAATCATTTTATAGAACATTAAAGTTAGGTTCAGTGCATTTTAAGTGTCAAATCAAAATTCAATGTTAGAAAATATAACTCATGAAAATCAAAACCAAGATGAGAAAATTAATCGTATGGTGTACTTGGTAGCTACGTTGACTTTTTTCTCAATTCTAGCACCTGCTCTTTTACATTCAAATGATAAGGAACTGTTTACCGCACTTTTTTCCAGTCCAACTAATCCATTATCAGAATTAACCATCATTAAATATTCTTCATTATATGACTCGGTATATTATATTGCCTTTATTGTGGGTTTAATAATCGGCCCGATTTCTGATACAAAGGGAAAACGGAAAGTTTTTATCATTATTGGATCATTAGGCTTCATACTTTTTTCAACCCTCATCCGTATTTCACCTAATTTTCAAATATTGCTTTTATTCCGTTTATTCCAAGGTATATCCCATATTCTAGTATGGCAAACGTTAATGGTATTAGTGTATGATTATAGTAGATCAAATATTGCAAAATCCGTCTCAATTTATACTATTTTTATGGGAATGGCCATGGGAACTGGAACAATGACTGCTGGTTTCTTTGCGAATTTAGGGACTTTTGTGCCCATATGTATTTCAATAGGCTCTTATATCATTGTGTTTTTACTGGCGATACTATTTCTCA
>JAUWMK010000417.1 GCA_030613185.1 Promethearchaeum sp. | reverse complement strand
TCAACTTGTGCCTTTTTTGTTCCCTCAAATAGAATATTACCTTGATATAGTTTCTCTTCTCCTTCCAATAGATCTATGAATGTAAGAGTTATCGAAATTTCATTTTCCCGCTTCTTCCCCTCTAGTCTAAAATCATCCTCCACAGGTTTTCTGCCAAAAAATACATCCAACGCTTTCATAATATTCGATTTACCAGAGTTATTCTTTCCTACAAATACCATATACTGAAAAAAATAAAATTCTGCTCTCTTAATTGTCCAGAAATTTGTAATTACAACTTTTTTTATTTTCATTTTTTTATTTCGCCTATTTCCTTCACTTTTTTTTTGGTTCATTAAAAAATACTCGAATATCTTTTAATAATTATCGAATATTACTTGCACTTTTCATCTATCTAAAATTTTTCACATTTAAAATATAATATTAAAGACTATATAGATAATCAAAGCAATTTTATGGATTTAGACCAATAGAAAATTCTTATATTTTTGTGTATCCTTTGGATATGCTTTTTCTTGTGTTTTGGATTTTGCTTCCCCATTTTATGACCAGCAATATTATTTTTTTAAAAAACTAGAAATAAAAACTGAAATTTTTTTATTCTAAAGAATTACCTTGCTTGAAAATTCTTAAAATATGATAATAATCTCTTAATAAATAATTTTGAAATATTGATTTTTTATTAGAAGAATTTTTAATTTAAAATAGAAGGTATTTAAGTAGATAAAATTGCATTAATATAGTGAGAGTAGAATGTCAAATCGTCTTGAACCCGAAATAATCCAAGTAATTGAAGAAATTGTTGCGCGACGTTTACGAGAAGTTTTGGAAGAAAGAGCAAAACTTGTAACAATTGATCACTTTGCAGAAGCAATGGAACGAATTGACAAACGTTTTGAAGAATCACAAAAAAGATTTGAAGAATCACAAAAAGAAATGCGACGAGGATTTGAAGAATCGGATAAGAAATCAGATAGAATGTTGGATATTCTAAATAATTTGCAAACACAATTAGGAAAACCATTTGAACAATTTGCACGAAATGTTATCATTAGGATCCTTGAAGGAGAAGGTCTAACTAAAGTATTACTCAAACCAATAAAAATTAAAGATAAAAATAGATTTGTTTTTCCCGATGGAACAAACGAAATAGAAATAGATGGTTTCTCTGAAGAACCAGCGATTATTATTGAAATCACTTCAATATTACGTAATATGGATAAAGTAAACACATTTCTCCGAAAAAAGGAATTTATTGAGAAAAAATTCAAGAAAAAATTCCGCGGTTTTTTTATTGCTGCGGGAAGCGAATTAACACAACGAGAAATTGCCGATATCACGGTTCTATTGCGAAAACACCAAAGTGAATTGATCAATCTTTAATATTGCGGTTTTTTTTTCTTCCATACCTGCTTATCATTAAATCTAATAAAAAAATACTGATATTCATCTCAATATTTTGCAATTTCTAATTCTCTACCTAAAGGAGTTATAGCATTTTATAGCAAAAAAACGAAGATTTTATATAATAATGTATAGATTTTATATATGGAGAATATGTATCAAATCAACTTTCGTGTAGGGGAAAACGAAAAGGAAATTTTAGAGAAAATTGCAAGGATTAAGAATATTTCGTTAGCAGAATTATCAAAACGCTTTGTAATGAAGGAATTGGAACAACTTCGTGTTGATATTGCATTCGATCTCATGCAAGAAGGTAAAATTAGTAAAAAGAAAGCCTTTAAAATGTCCGGTTTAACATATTATGAATTTATGCATGAAGGTGTAAAACGAAAAGTAACTGAAAAATTACCTGAAGAATTAATCGAAAGTGAAATGAACGCCCTCTCTAAGCTAGATATCACTCAATTCTTGAAAAATAATGCTGAAGAAATAAAAAAGCCAATATTGTAAAACTATAAGGGAATTAAACCTCATGTTTCTTCTTATTGATACGTGTTTTTGGCTACACATCCAACGCCTTTTTTTAGAAATTAAGATTGACTTGCGAAATGTGCTTACACACTTTCGTTGGGGGTATACAGAGCAGATTGTTGAAGAATATCATAACTATCAACTTCAAAAATTTATCCCCATTGAAGATGGATTTCATATTCCCTTGTCACAGCACGAAATTATCTCATTTCAGACACGATACCCATTTATCAGCGAATTTGATCTTCAAGACCAAACTTTGGTTTTTTGTGCAAAAAGAGATGGCGCACTATTGTTGTCTGATGATGGAGGATTATTAATGGAAATAAAAAGCTGGGGGTTAACGGGCTTTCGCTTACCTTCATTCTGTATTTGGTTAGTACAATCAGGTTTGATACGAAAAAACACAAGGGCTCAAATGCTCAGGTTTTGGGAGAAGAACGGATTATATGAAAAGCGAGAAATAAAAAAGTGGAAAAAAGAACTCCAAAATATAAAATGATGAGTATGTAAAAATGGATTAAAAATTTATCCAAAAAATTATGAATACCATAAATCTTTATGAAAACTCTTTGATTAAGCAAGAGTATGGAAAAATGTGAGGTGAGTTGCTATAAGGCGACATCCCTCACGTGATTGCAAAATTGCAATCACAATTACTACTAAGGAATTTTATATATTTAAACCTACTTTCAAATTTGGAACTGGATGATTCCATCTTTGTATATTTTCTTTTAATTCATTTTTTGTTTCAAAGTTCAGAATAGCTTTCAACATTTTGTAAATTCTCAAAGATTTTTGGAATCTCTTTTAAAATTGTATCCCAGATAATTTCTAAATTTACTCCAAAATATTGATGAATTAATTTGTCTCGCATTCCTGTCATCCCTCTCCAGTGTAATTTTGGATATTTCTTTATAATATCTGGAGGTATTTTCTTTGCAGCTTCACCAATAATTTCTAAATTTCTGATAACTGCATCAATCGTTTTTCTATCCTCAGAAAATTGAATGAAATCATAATTTTTTGTATACTTTAAAATAGATCTAGATGCTTCAATTATATCATCAAAATAAACTTTGTAATTTCTTTCTTTAGACATAAACAACTTCCTTCAATATAATAGTCTTTAAAACATGTTTTAATCCTTTTTCTGAAACTAAATCAACTTTACGGTCCAATTTCAAAGTGAGAAAATCTTCTAAATCTATAAATGTAAAAATCGTTATTGGTTCAAAAAAATCTACTAATATATCAATATCACTATCTTTTGTTTCTAAATCTTTTACAATTGAACCAAATATGCCAATTTTTTTAACTTTGAATTTTTTAGAAAGTTCTTCATAATTTTCTCTTAAAATTGAAAGAATTTGAGATTTGTTTAACATCTTCTATTATTCATATAACAATTCCTACTATTTATTTCTCATCTATCTTTGGAGCTCCAATTTATATTTCAATAAAATATCATGGTTAGGAGAAAATACTCGAAAAACATAATAAATTATCATAAAAATTAATTCTTAAGTTTACAAGATA
>JAUWMK010000266.1 GCA_030613185.1 Promethearchaeum sp. | reverse complement strand
TTAAAAGTTTTAGAAATTGCGGAAAAAAGATGTCCTTTAGCGAATTCCGTAAAAACTATAATAAAAAATACTTATACGATTAATTTTTCAAATAGTTAGATTTTATTTATTCTGTTTTTTCAGTTAATTATTGGTAATTTGAATTTTTGAAGGCGAAAAAAGAATGAAAATTATTGTAATTGGAGCAAATGCAGCAGGTCTTTCTGCAGCTAGTGCAATTAGAAAAAATCATAAGGATTGGCAAATAGATGTTTATGATAAAGGTCAATACATCTCTTATGGTTCTTGTGGAATCCCTTATTATGTATCTGATGAGGTAAAATCATTAGATTCATTGATAACTTTAACAAAAGAAACTATGGAGAATAAAAGAAAAATTCCCATTCATCTATTCCATGAAGTAAAATCTGTCGATTTTGAAAAAAGAGAAGTTTTAATAACAGATATTAAATCAGGAAATGATCTAAAAGAAAAATATGACTATCTTGTGATAACTACTGGGGGAAAATCTAATACTACTAAAATTTCAAGTGATGCTGATCTTGACCATCCAAGAGTTTTTAAAGTTCACACTTTAGGACATGCTAAAAGATTGAAAGATTTCTTAACAGCAACAAAAATCAATTCTGCAGTAATAATAGGAGGAGGGTATATAGGACTTGAAATGCTCGAAGCTTATGAAGCACAAGGTGTTAAAAATTTAACATTGATAGGACCAAGACTAAATTTTCGTTCAGAAAGCCAAGATTTTATTCAAAAAGAATTAGAAAAGCATGGTGTAAAGATTATTCTAAAAAAACGCGTAAAAACAATAAAATCGGTTTCTAATGAAAAATTAAAAGTAATTCTTGCAGATGGAGAAGAAATTGAAGCAGATTTAGTTCAACTTTCAATCGGTGTCGTTCCTGCGACTGATTTATTTAAAAATACGAAATTAGGAATGTTAGATAATGGTGCAATAATAATTGATAAGTTTTGTAGAACAAACATTGAAAATGTGTATTCTGCAGGAGATTGTGCTTCAGTTTATCATAAATTATTAAAAAAAAATGTATATTCGCCTCTGGCACCAGCAGCTAATAGATTAGGGCGATTATCAGGATCTCATATTGCGGGAAAAAAAGTAGATCCATTCTTGGGTATCGTAGGTACTGCTATTTTTAAAGTTTTTAATTTATATTGTGCTCAAACGGGATTACCTGAAATATTTGCAAAAGAGATGGGTTATGAGGTTCAAACTTCATTAATAACAATTAATGAGCTTGCCCACTACTATCCAGGTGCGAAAAAGATGTCCGTTCTGCTTCGTTTTGATCCAAATACTCATTTACTCTTGGGAGCAGAGATTACAGCGCCAAGTTCATTAGGTGCAAAGAAAATTGATGTTCTTGCTACTGCATTAAGTATGAAGATGACTATTGATGATATTCAACAGCTGGATCTAGCATATGCTCCACCTTTTGCTCCTACTTGGGACCCAATTTTAGTTGCTGTAAATGTGGCTCGAAAAAAATGTAAGTAAAATTATTCCTTACGAATTTTTTTTTATTAATGCAATAAATTAATTTAATAGTGAAATTATGAAAAATAATTGGTTTGGGAGATTTATTAGATGCTTTACCGCTTTTCTTCCGAGAGATAAAAGCAGAATTGGTGAATGTCTGCAATGTGGTGCATGTTGTAAGCTACCAAATGTTTGTCCATTTCTTAGATATGATGAAAATAACAAGTCTCGCTGCATAATCTACCCAATACGACCAATGAATTGCAGAGTATATCCAAGAAATGAAAATGAACATCTCACGAATGATACTTGCGGATTTAGGTTTGAATAATGGATATTTTACCTATTTAAATTAAATATTTTTATACAGAATTGTTGAAATTGCAATAATTCCAATTTACTTAAGGATTTGATTAGAAAAATTAAGTTAAACTATTTAAGTTGTAATTACGATATAATATTAAAATAAATGAATTTCATGGAGAAATAAAAGATGTTATTTATCAAAAACCTAAACCATAGTTTTACGACAATTGAATCTTTAGTGTTATTAATGTATGGCGGATTTATTTTGTTATTAATCTTATTCGGATGGGATTTGTTAACAAAATATGTAAAAGCTGACAAGAAAACTCGTAGGGACCCTGCTTATAAGATATTTTTCATTATTGCAGTTGCTGTGATTGGTTACGGGCTTTATACAATTCCAGCTACAATTAATTATTTCTTTAAATATGATTTTGAAGGGGAAGGTTTTAACCTTTTATGGTTAATTCCACTTCAATATTTCCTAGTTCTTTTAATTATAATTCCGATTGGATATGTGTGTTTGCTGATTTTAACTAAGAAAAATAAAATTATTGTATACTCCGCTGCATTGATAGGAATATTTTCAATTATATACATGTTTGTTCTTATCTTCATTGTTGTAAATAACCCTAATCCTGTAATTGTCTCAATTGGATCTGCAAATATGATTCCAATAGCAATAATAATTGCAATCTTTGGTATAATTGATTTCTTCGGATTAGTTTATATTTTGGTGGTTAAATTGGCACCACAAAAACAAGTCCGAAATCAAGTTCTACTTGGAATTATGGGAATTATTATCGCTGGAATTGGAGGCGCTCTTGAGATTTCACAACGAGATCCAAAAAATTGGTGGTATGTAATCGGTGTAGTAATAGAATTAATTGGATTTATTGTAATGCGATATTTCTTCCTTTCTATTCCCTCATATGATGAATTTGCATGGAAATCCGGTATGGTCGAATTACATGTTATTATTGCTGAAACGGGTATTTCTTTGTACTTTAAATCATTTAAGGACCTTGAAAATGGCGAACTAAATGGTGATCTTAAGGCTACAGTAACAATCCCAGAATCAGAAAGAAGACCAAATTCTGATCTTGTTGCTGGAGGTTTAGTTGGTATTAAAGGCATGTTGGCAGAAATTTCTGGTGATAAGGGCAAGCTTGAAAATATCGAAATTGGTTCTAAATCTTTGGTGTTTAAGCAGGGGCAGGTGGCGCTTTGTCTACTCCTCGCAGAAGAGAATCTTGGAGTTTATCATACATTATTAGAAGAATTGGTTCAAAAAATTGAAGAAAATCATCCCAATTTAGAGAATTTTACAGGAAATCTTAAAGAAATTCACATCGGACCTTTAGTAACTGAAGTCTTAGGTTTTTAAGATTAATTAAATTTTTTCTTCTTATATTTTTCTTATATTTTCTTATTTTTTATATGCTATTTTTTTGAAATTATTAATCTGGTGAAAATAATTGAATAATCGAAAATTTAACAAAATAGGCTTTATTGGAACGGGAATTATGGGAAACTCTATGTGTGTCCACCTATTAAATTCTAATTATGAATTGTATATTTTTAATCGATCTAAAGAAAAAGCTCAGAATCTTATTGAGTTAGGCGCTCATTGGTGTGTAAATCCAAAGGAAATTGCATTAAAAAGCAAATTAATAATAACAATTGTGGGATTTCCAAAAGATGTGACTCAAGTATATTTTGGACCAGATGGTATTTTTGAAGGAATCCAACTTAATTCAATTTTAGTGGACATGACAACCTCAAAACCTCAAATAGCCATTGAAATTTATGAAAAAGCTAAAGAAAAAGAAGCATATTCGCTTGATGCGCCCGTATCGGGCGGTCAAAAAGGTGCAATTGAAGGAAAATTAGCAATTATGGTTGGTGGAGATCGTGAAATTTTTGATCAGATTTTACCTATTTTTGAAATTTTAGGAGATAATATTGCATATATGGGGAAAGAAGGAGCGGGTCAACATACCAAAATGAGTAATCAAATATTAATCGCATCAACCATGGTGGGAGTTGTAGAGTCATTACTATATGGTTATAAAGCTGGTATCAATTTAGATGATATCATTAATGTGATTGGAAAGGGAGCAGCAGCGTCTTGGTCAATAAATAACCTAGGAAGACAAATTGCTAGTAAGAATTTCGATCCTGGATTCTATATTAAACATTTTATCAAGGATATGGGAATTGCACTACAAGAAGCAAAAAATATGAATCTTTCTCTTCCCGGGCTTTCGTTGGTATATCAATTTTATATGTCTGCAAAAGCAATGGGGTTTGAAAACCTTGGGACTCAAGGTTTGTATAAAGTATTTGAAAGAATGAATAACCTTTAGAATTAAAGAAACCCGTTGATTTTTTAATCTCTATTTTTTTGTGGATTAAATTCACCAGATAAATCTTTCATAAACTCTGACATTATTTTTTTTCGTAATTTATTGAGAAATATATTATCAATTTCTTGAACATTTGTAATATTATTTATTTCTTCTTCAAAAATACGAGTAAGTTTTTGACGATCGTAGAAGAATTGAACCATTTTTGAAGGAAAAACTAAAGTGAAAAGGATGAAATTTTTTCCATCTAATCTTTTTAAGACTTGAGAAGTATCATTCATCATTTTGGCATATATTATAGCTTGTTTATTTTTTTCAAAGGGTAACGGTCCAAATAAACCTTCATTATAATTCTGACCTTGCCCAATAGAAAAGGAATATACTGAACCTACTTCAGCTAGGGTTTGTTGAATTCCAAGATCGTTTACATCGAGATTTTCAACACTATGAATTACAGGTCCCCATTTTTCATCGAGTTTATAAGTAATTAAAAATGTATCTTCTAAATCTATTTCGGTCATTGTTGCTTCAACGTAAGAAGTGGTTGCTTTTCGTAATTCTTCCATAGCAAAACTTATGATTATGTTCTTAAACTGTTGTTTTGGTATTTTTTCTTCACCACCACCCCGTAAAACCGATAATTGATCTTCCAACTTTCTCACTCGAATTGTCATGTTTCTATCTTTTGCTAGATTCATTGCTTCATTCAAGCTTTTTTCTGCATTTTCATTGTCATCTTTAATTGAATAAAGCATTCCCCTAATTACCAGCGCATGAATATAATTTGGGATTAAATTTTTTTCTTTGGTTAATTTTATTGTATCTTGGATATATTTAATTGCAAGATCATAATAAGATGTATCTAAAGAATTTTTTACGAATCTAATAAGATAACATCGGCTTAGAAGCATCATAGAAATTAATTGTATTTCTATATGTGGTATTTCCTTTGAAAGCCAAAGTGCTTCATCTAAAACTAATTTTGCTTCATTAAATTGTGAATTAGTAATTAAATTTCGCCCACGTTGAAGTAAAACTTCTGCACGTGCCAAATTTGATTTTTTTTCTCTTGCTAATGTATTTGCTAATTCTAAATAATGATATGCTTCATTTGATCTTTTTAGACCTTCATATACTTCTGCGAGTAAAACAAGGATAGAAACTTGAAGTTCTAAAACGGAAATTTTTTCATTCAGTTCTAATGCTTTTAATAAATATTTTTCGGCTTTCTTCAAGTTTCCTTTTACAGACCAATAATGAGCAAATCCATCATAAGATAAAATTTTTCCAAAAGAATCATCCATCTCATTATAAACTTGGAATCCGTCTTTTAAATATTCAAACCCTTGTTTCAAATCACCTAATTCTATCCAGTAATTTGCATATCCTATTGAAAGCATTCCTATATTTCTTTTATCATTTGCTTTTCTAGCACGCGATAATGCTTCTTCGTAATTCTTTTTTGATTCCATATAATTTCCCATTGACCGTAAAGTATCTGCTATATTATTTTGAAAGGTTGAAATTGCTCGATTTAGATTAATTTCTTTTGCAAGTTTAAATCCACGTATCATAAAATCTAAAGCTTTTTGCATTTCCCCTCGGGCACGAAAAATTAGAGCTGAATTTCCTAGTGCGCTAATATAAAAGGTCGACTTTTTATTTGTAGATAATTTAAGTGCATTATTAAACCAAATTAGTGCTTCATCTAATTGGTTGTTGTAATATAGTATAATTGCTAAATTATTGCTAGCTTTAGCCTCTTTATTTGGTAACTGTAATCTTTTGAAAATTTTGATTGCTTCTCTAACTTTTTCTAATCCTTCTTTAATATTCCCTTTTAAACCTGCAAATAAGGCTATCCCGTCCAATGAATCCGCGATCTCTTCTTCAAATGAATTTTCTCTTGCCTTTTTTCTGACTTCACAATATATTTTATAAGAATCGTCAGTTTTTGATTCACTAAATAAAGCATACGCAAGTTTAATTTTTAATTGTAATAATTCCTTAAGAGTAAAATCGTTTTTAAGAAGATCTAGCAAATATATTTCTGCTTTTGCTGGATTTGAAATAGTTAATTCATCTGCTTTGTCCAAGTAAGATTTAAAGGGTGGTTTAAGATCAGTCATAATAAGATTTCTCGTTTTGATTGGTAATTCCCTAATATAATTTATTTTTACAACAATTTTTCACTAGATACTTAATTATCTCATATGAATACTTCATATTTCAATGTATTAAATGGAAAAATTATGGGTAAAGATCTTAAAGAAATTTTATAAAGATCACATTTTTGATTAATAAAAATTGAAAGATAAAGAATTCCTTGGGTTCAAGACATCCTTTTCATTTCAATTAAAAAAAACTTTAAAGTTGGATTTATGAATAAATCAAACGAAATATTCTAAGGATTAGTTTACTCTTTTTATTAATGGTCACTATCATTTCAGCGCTGAATTGAACGAATGAAGCGGAAAAACCGCACTTTTTTTTTTAT
>JAUWMK010000318.1 GCA_030613185.1 Promethearchaeum sp. | reverse complement strand
ATTAAAAAAATTAACAATTGGGATAAATCCCCGTTCCACCGCATGTCCAGCATTTCCATTTTTCTTGATAAATTCCTGTTCCAAAACATTTTCTGCAATAACTTGGAAGTTTTATATTGATATCCGAATTTTCACGAACTTCATACGAAACCATTCCATTTGGAATTATACGCATAATTTTATATTTCTGCTCTTTCAGTATCGATTCTGGATGTACAAAATCTTTATCTCCTGAAATTATGCAAATTGTAGAAATTTTCTGTTTTTTTATCAAATCAAATAAATTCTTTCTATACCATAAATCCTTCAAAAGGTGGGTGACGAGCAAACAATCAATATCTTTCTCAATGCTACTTTTAATAATCTGCCAATTATTATTTATTAAACTTGAAATTAGATCTTCATTAAAATATTTCTGAAAAACAAACGCTTTTTTAATTTTTACGATGCCAATCTTATTTAACGCTTCTTCAATAACATCTAAACACTTATAATGCAATTTTCCAATATTTCTAACATGATGATAGTAATTTGGAAAGTCTAGATATGCGGCAACATTATGAAGCCGCATGATAATATAATAAAAACACACCTACAAAAACGTTTCTATGATAAATTTTCAATGTATACATATTGCTAAATCTCATTCTTCAGAAATTTTTTTAACAATTTCTTCGAAAAGTGGTAAATTTAAACCTCGTGAATAGATTTCTTCAATGATTAATCTATGTTTATATGGATTTTTTGAACTGGTACCACATATTTTGTCTCCAATATTCTGCCTAATTTCATTAAAAACTTCTGGTGTTATATGTTTTTCAATTTCAGTTTCTAATTCATTTTGAAATACAGCACCTTTATTCATAATCTTTGTATTTGGAAAGTCTTCTTCATTCTCACCAAGCATTTTCAATAATTTTCTATTCCAAATTTTTGAATTTCTTTCCTTATCTCCTCCTTTATTTTTAGCATCTCCATCAAAAATAAGAAAGATAGGGATTTTAAATAAATCAAAAATCATATATACCATATCAAAATTTGTTTTTCCATAGACGGGGAGTAAAGAAATATTTTTTTGATTCCATTTTTTATTCATTCTTCTTTGTAAAAACCAAAAATATTCAACATCTGTTACTCCTTCAACTAATACAATCTTATCTGCAAAAAAACCCTCATTTATTTTTGGATTAGTTTTTCCAAGAATTTTGGGCTTTAAGTTATCTTTAGTAATATCTTTAACTGGATTATTATGCAAGTTTGCCCATTTCTGTTTAAATATTTCATATTTAACATGGTTTATTCTTGTTGTTGGAAAAGTACATGAAGGTTCTAAACATTTTCGTAAAATTCGGATGTTATCATAATTCTCAATGTCGATAAAAAAGGGAGAATGGGTGCAATAAATAATCTGAAAACGATTGAAAGATGGGTTAAGATTTTGAGTTAATTCTTGAAGTTTATCAAATAAATAGCGACATTGTGCAGGATGTTGATAAATTTCAGGTTCTTCAATAAGGAATATTAAATCTAGAGCTGAATCTCCGTGATGTTCACGGTGTTCTATTTTTGCCTTCAATTCAAAAAGTGAAAATAAAATTGCACGTTGAGTTCCTGATCCTTTTGTTTCAATATCACTTTCAAAATTATCAGTAATAATTGATATATCAATTGGAGGTATTGAAAAAGAAGGTAATGAAAAAGAAGGTATTTTAAAATTTATTTTTGTTTGAGGAGAAAAATCTTCCAATATTTTATTAATTTCATCTTTTAACTCAATTATTTGGCTTTTTTTTGAAGATGAAAAAATTTTACTTGCCTTCCCTGCAAATTGTTCTTTTAACTCTGCTATTTCTTCATTGGATGTGATATCACTAAACATATTTGAAAATATTTGACCTAAAAAACCACTTCTTGTTGTTTCATCTGAAATTTTGTGAATTGCGGGAATATACGTTATTCTGGTACTTCCTTTTAATGGATCTTGTAACTTTTTTATAAAAGGTTCTATGGAAGTAGGAGTGATTTCACAGAGTTCTGGATGAAGTAATTCATATTCACCGATCTTCTCGAGATTTTTCGGCCAATTTCTTAATTGAACTACTCCAAAATCAGGATATTTTCCCGAATTAATTAATACAGATAATTTCTTAGATTTTTCAGTATTTATTAATTCAATATTAGAGTCTATTAGCGCAAAATCAAGAATTCTTTTTGTTCGGATTTTGTATTGGGAATTAAATAATCCGGAGTTATGTGAAAACTCTCGAAAAATTGTTATTTCTCCATCTGAGATATATTCTTTTAATATTTCTGGAAGTTCTGAATCTTTAATTTGATAAAAAATTATTTCAATAATAATTGATTTTTCTAAATTACAACCATAAAAATCGTTCTCCGATACATTACATATAGGATCAAAAAAATAATTTATTGCGTGTAATATTGAAGATTTTCCGACTCCATTTTTTCCAATTAATCCAGTGAAATTTGAGAAATCAACATCAATATTTTTACAGCATCGAAAATGATTTAATTTTATCTTTTTAATTAACATTATCATCACCAGAAATAATTATTATTTTAAAAAATGAATTTTAATTTAAACTAATACTTAACACTTAATCCTGAATTTGGTTTGGAAATATTGAAAGTATTATTCACAAAATCATTTTTTCGAAGATTTTCTAATAATTCAATCGCGCTCCGATGTTTTCCAATTTCACTTTGTGATTCTGATCTAGGATTTGAGCTATACTTAGCACGGTAAATTTCAACAGTCTCAATTTTATTTTTTATTGCATAAGAACAAATAGCTCTGCTATAGTAATAATTGAATTGCCCTTGTCCTAATACATAGTGAGCGTCTCTTGGAATAGTTCTTTCTTTTCCATTCTTATCTGTATATTTTCCACTTTTATTAATATACTGCTTTATAGCCTTGCTTAAAGTTATATCATCTCCTGATTTTATATTATCTTTAATCAGGTCGGCAAACATTAACGAACCTAATTGAATAAATCTTGGACTTTTAAAAACATGATCAATATCTACATCCAAATTTATTTCATCAATCATCAATTGTTGAATTTCCTCATTTAATTGAAGAAATTTAAATTTTGGTTTTTCTTTTTCTAACATTTTAATCACTTTTAAAAGAAGAATGATCTTTTTTCCAATCGATTTGATAATCTAAGAAAGGTTATTCTTATTATATTTTCAAATAGAGAGTTTTAAAGTGAAAGTATAAGATATTTGTTCTTATAATGATTATCGATATTTCTATATGATTGGATAAAATTCAATCGTTCCATCTTTTTTATTAACAATGGAATATTATATCCATGCTAAAAAAGAATATTTGTCCTTCATTATTAAATTTTCTGTTTTATCATAAGCAATGTCCTAAAATATGACATATTGCCGACAAAAATCGCCGTTAATCACACACTTAAAAAAATCTTCTAATAACATTGGATTTAATTAAAAACTCTAGGAAAATTTTATTTTCTTACTAATAAATCTGAACCTAAATTAATATATTGAAAACAATCTACATTTGAACTGATACAAATCTCAATTACAAACTTGGAATATATAATCATATATATTATCTATAATTGCATGAAGTATATTCAACTTTTCTCCAAAAAATCACCTTGAAAACCAATATCCCGCATGAATTTTTACTTAATCCTACGAATATCAAATAAATTTTTCCAATTTATATAAATGAATCTAACATTGAATATATAAAAAAAAAAGCATCTTAAAGATTTTAACACTTTTGGATTTTTTACAAAAACAAGAAAGAAAAGATAGAATAATTTATTGATAAGATTACTCAATATAAATTTGTTTTAATAAAAATTAAATAAAGCTTCCAGAGTAAAGAAGATGTTAACAGCTTGTTATTTAAATATAAGGAATTCATTAAACTAAGTGGAGCAAATATGAGCACAATCTTACAATTTTTTGGTGGCATTAATAATATTGGCGGGAATAAGATAGTAATAATTGCAGGTAATGGAAAAGCGGTATTTCTTGATTTTGGCTATGATTTTACGATTTATAAGCAATATTTCAATAGTTTTTTAAAAGTTCGTAAAAGTCATATTCTAATTGACGGAATTAAAATCAAAAGTCTGCCTTGGCCGATAGACACATTATCCGGAATTTATCGACCTGATTTATATAAAAAACACCGAAGTGAAATAGAAGATTTTTATCATTCTGAAAGATTGCAAGATATGCCAGAAGAACTTGAGTTAGATGCAGAACCAATCATATCAGAAGTCTTAATTTCTCATGCACATACCGATCATATCGGAGACATTAAATACCTAAACAAAAAAATAAAATTAGTGGGTTCTTCTGAAACTAAGCAAATTATGGAAATTTTAGATGATATTTCTGGTTCAGCTTCAATATTTAATAGTATTATGTCGTATAAACCACATTTTCAAGAAAAAAATCCAGATGATGTGAAAATTGGAACAAATTCACGAATAGCTTCAACTAAATTAGAAACAGAAAATAGAGAATTTATAGAGATACAATCGGGAATTCCAATCAATGTAGCCAATGACGGTTTACAAATAACATTCTATGAAACAGACCATTCTATCCCCGGTGCAGGTGGATTCCTCATCAAAGATTTGCAAACGGGAAAAAAAATTGTATATACAGGAGACATTCGAATACATGGGCCAAATTCAAAGAAAGCAATAGAATTTATTCAAACAGCAAAAAATTTTAAACCTCATATACTCATTACTGAAGGAACACGTTTATCTACTGATTCCAATGAAAATAATGAGATTTTGAATTCTGATATTGAAATAGATGGTCGAGAATTTGAATTACCAGGAGAAATTGAAGTTTTAAATGCAATTATTAAGTTTTTAAAAGAAATCCCAGATGAAGATTCAAACAAATTAATATTTTTTGATTGTGCTGGAAGAGATTTTTGGCGTTTAGGTTCCTTTTTTAAAGCAGCAACAGAAATAGAACGGACTTTAGTAATTGATCCAAAAATGCTCATCCTATTAAGGAATCTAGATCCTGATGGAACAAAATTCGACATCAAATTAGATCAAATAAAGGTGTATTTACCCAGAAAAGGGTGGGGGGTTTATGAAGGTGAAGATTATACGCAATCTGTAGCAATCAATCAATTATTTAGACTTAATGATAATGATTGGAAGGAAAAATTTCAAGAATTGAATAAATATGCCAATGTGGAACATGAAAGTAATTTCAAGGTTAAATTGGATGAATTTGAAAAAAAAATAGTGGAATGGGAGTCAAATGGAAAAGAAGGAAAAAAACCAAGAAAACCCTCTTATAAAAAATATACTATAAAAGAGTTTACTCGTAATGCCTTAAAATTTGATCCTAACTTTCTCCCAGGGATAAAAGCTTCAGAAATTCATGAGAATCAAGGTAAATATTTGGTATTTTTACCACCATATACAATAAATGAATTATTTGACATTAGACCTGATCCTGGAGCTTATTTTAT
>JAUWMK010000140.1 GCA_030613185.1 Promethearchaeum sp. | reverse complement strand
TATTCAATTTAATTAAACCTAAAAATTCATTATAGGTTGAAATTATTTTCTTGTTTTTATTTTCTAATAATTGTATTTTGTCTTTTTGTTTTGATATTAAGGATTCGATTTTTAGTAGTTTTATTTCTGTGGAATATTTTTCTTCTTGTTGATTAAGATTTTGTTTCCTTTTTTCCAAATCAATTATTTTTTTATGAAAAGAATTAATATCATTATCATTTTTGCTTTTCATCTTCATAAGTTTATTATATTTATTGAATTCTTTTTTTGCATAAAAATAATTATTTAAGAATAAAAAATAATTCTCAATGATTCGAGATATTAAGAAAAGGGAGCAATATATTATCGAAAGGATTAAAAATTGATTAATTATTTCAATATTACCAATAAAAATAAAAAATATAGTCGTTAAAACATATTCTATATTCAGCAGAAAACGAAAATAATATAAAAAGTATTTTAAATTTACTGTAATTCTGACTTTATCTTCAAAAAGTTCATTCGTTATTGAATTTTCAGAGATATTATTATTATTATTATTATTATTATTACTATTATTATCTTCCATTAGAATCATTTACGAAATTAATTTATTATCAGGATAAAAAATATAATCCATTTTATGATTTTATTCATTTATTTTTAGAATTTTTTATACATAGCTTAAATTAGAATTTCTTTAACTTTAAATTCATCAATATTATTGATATAATTCCAATTACAACCATTGTCATTACATATGCAATATTTAAATTATCAAGAAATTTGGAAAAATCTGTAAATATTTCAGGAGGTAATTCCTCAATTGTAATTTTTACTGTATCAGATATAGAGCCTCCATATCCATCATTTACTTCAATTCTATAATTATATTCTCCATAATTTAGATTATTCACATTAAGTAAAATTGGAGTAGTTGAAATCCATGATTGGTTAGTATGCTCAGGGATAGGTATATCATTTTGGAAAATTGTATATGTTGCAGAACTGTTTACTGTTAAATCTAAAATTTTCCAATAATTGTAGTTGTTTAATGTCCAAGGTTCATAAGAGATATTTTCAGGAGTTAAGAGAAAAATAGGATCTTCCCCATATGATACAAGCCCTCCCATTGTTGCAAATGTTTCTTCTTCTTTATTTCCGATGTATAATGCATCTAGATATATAGAATAGTTATAGTCCTCACTCCTTGTGCTGATATAAGCAATAGCAATTTCTCCGGATTTTCTACTTTTTCCAGTCAATTTTAATGTTCCATCAATATAAATTTCAACGAAATGATTATTTTCAACAATTTCATCTCTTATGCATAGATGATACCAAGTATCGTTCATTATCTCATCTGAAATTTCTACCTCATTATATCCTACAAATTCAAAACTTCCATTGTTTATTCGAATTTCATAAATTAATGCCCCCCAATCATCTGTGAATAGTCGTAATGCTGATGTTTTATTAACATCGGTTGTCCTGATCCAAAATGAAATATAATATGAAGATTTAAATAGAGATTGGTTAAAAAATCCTCCAGAATAGGAAAATGGATCATCTGAAGTTGAATTATCATAAAATTCTAATGGATATTGATGATCTCCTAATTCAGGGATTATCTCACATCTACCTCCATTATTGGAAGTTGCAATATTTACAAATCCTTCGCTTGGAAGACCACTTGTTCCCCATTGATATATAAAGGGAAAATCTTTATAATCTTGGCTTTGTGCGTTTGAAATTTGAACATTAAAACTTAAGGCTTGAATAATTAGTAATAAGAATAAAATAATTGTTTTTTTTTTTTTTATCATGTTTACACCAATAATTTGTACATTCATTCTTATTCGTTATTTCTTATACCAATACAATCATATTTAAGAATGGATATAAATTTTATTTTTACTCTTATATTCCAGAATTCTTCTTACATATGAAAAAAAGAGAATTTTTAAATTGCCTTGACCGACAAAAAAGAAATAATTTTTAATCTTTTTAATTCTCATAAAACATATATTTCGTTTGTTAATAATGCGGGTATTGCTAAATTGACCATTTTGGAAGAAATTTCACCAGATTTCAAGGTTTTCTCTAAGACTTATGGATCATCACGGATCGCATAATAAGCTGTTATTATATCTAACCATAATTTCTCATTTCGATGACCTCGGAAACAGAGATTTTTTAAGTGCCCTGAATTCTTCTCAACAATGTTGATTGTTATCCATTTTTTGTAGATATGTGATTTCTTTTCCATTTTTTAAAAATATCCCCCTTTTCTTCCCACATTTTTTAAGATGAATCGAGATTCAATGAGAAATCTACATTATTCTCTATAATTGGTTGGATTTTTGTGGAGGTAATAACAACGTTGTAACTAATAGTAAAATTTATAATTTTCTATCAAAATCACTTAGGGGATTTTCTTATTGGAAAAAGTATTAAAGGTAATATATTTAATTTCAAATATCAATAGAGACAGAATACAAATAAGATATATACAAACATTAATTAGATTAAATTGAATAAAATTCAATATTTAAATGAAATTACTTATTATATAAATGTTTATTAAAGGAGGATTTTTAAACGAAAAGCTTGTTTGAAACATCAATTTATGAAGAAGAAAATGTTGAAAAAAGTGCTATATCTTTTAAAAAACAAGCAGTTCACAAATTTTCAATTGTTATCCCTTGTTATAATGAATCAAAAACAATTCAAGGATTAATTCAGAACCTTAAGAATTTGGAACTACCAAACTATGAAATAATTATAGTAGATGATGGTTCTACCGATAATTCTGTTGAGTTATTGTCAAATTATCAAGATATCAATTGTATTATCCATGAAAAAAACGAAGGTTATGGTAAATCTCTTATAGATGGAATAATGAAAAGCACCGGAGATTTGATTATCACCATCGATTCTGATGGGCAACATGATCCTCGTGATATAATAAATTTATGCAAACCTGTAATAGAGAATCAAGCAGATATTGTAGTTGGTTCTCGGTATAAAGGAAATTATTTTTATCGGATTCCCTTTGTTAATAGAGCAGGTGAAGCATTTTTAGAGATTATGATGTTAATCTTATTTGGCAAACGAGTGACAAATAATCAAGGCGGATTTCGAGTTTTTCACCGCCGAACTATTTCAATATTTAATGATTTTAAATTCATGGGTATGGCATTTACAACTGAACTCTTAATTAAATCATTTTTAAAAGGATATCGAGTAGTGGAAAAACCAATAAATCTCCATGATCGACCAGTTGGTAAATCGAGGGTTAGAAAAATACCACTTTTAATGAATCTCTTGTTATGTATGTTTTATTATTTTTTTAAAGACTTCGAAAGATTTTTAAAAAAAAATAATCGATGATTAAACATTTTTTTCAATAAAATCAAACGTTGACTATTCTAAATTTATATTTTCATCGGATGGATTGTATGCTTAAAGGATGGGAAAAATCATTATAATAGAATCTAATAATGAAGATCTTTAGAAGAAAAAGTAATAATATCTCTCAAAATTAAATATAACTAATGAAAAGATTTCAAAAAATAAAAATATAATAAAAAATTTTAAAGTTGAATCCAGTTCATAGGGATAATTCCATTTGAATAAAATTTATAATCATTTTTCCATTGTTTTGGAGCAATCACAATTTTTTCACTATTGTCAGATAACCATGCAGCCCACCAACTAAATGAACTATTGGCAATGATAAAATTATTGCATAAACTCATTAAAGCCATATCATGAACTGCTCTATCGGAATCAGGACTAATATAATGATGCGCTTTATTATCAAAATTAAAATTTTTTTTACACCACTCGATATCGTCTGAAAAAATGAAAAATCGTGGTTTTTCAATTTTTTCTTCAATTAAATTTATTGCTTTTATATAATAATTTAAACCTATAGTTCGATTATATAGTAAATAATCTCCTCTTCTTACATGAATAGCTATTGAATTTGAATTTTCAATTAATTTAACATAATTATTATATTTCCTAGGAATTAATGAAGGCAAATTGAAATCCTTTCTTAAAATTTTTTCAATACACTTAAAATATTTCTCATTCTGCCAATATCCATTAAACAGACAATTTTCAGAATTTTTAAAACAATTGGGATCAAATTGAAAATTATTTTTTTCTTTGTAGAATTTATATTCGTTTTGTTTATATGAAATTTGATATCTTTCAATATCAGAAGAAGAATAATTTCTTATAAAAAATTTCAAGTAAAATTCTTTTAGATCAAAGAATATTGGTCTGAATTTTTTTCTAATTTTTTTAGTTACATACTTTTTAATAGGTAAATCAAAACAGCTTAGCTCCAAATTTCGATGAATATATCTTCGATCAACAAGCTTTTGAAATCTTGCTAAGGAAAAAAGTGATAAAAATTCAGCATCTAATAAGAGTTCTTCTTCATTTTTGATAGATATACATCTTCCAAATGCGTACTGAAACATTTGGTTACCTAATCCTCCAAAAATTTTGACAACTATTATTTTAAACACCGATTTATAATAATTTAATTAAAGAAAAAAACTTCATCTTTCTTTAAGAAAAGACATTATCCTTACATCTTAAATTTTGTTTCAAATTTGAGTAGAAATTTAATAGTCTTTAATTTTCTAACTTGTTTATAATTACTTATGGGAAATCCTTTTATAACAGTTTTTATGCCGAACTATAATAATGAAAAATATCTTGCAAGTTCAATTATTAGTATTTTATCCCAAACATATGCAAATTATGAGTTAATAATTTTAGATGATGCTTCTGGAGATGATAGTTGGACAATCATTCAAGAATTTGCAAATAAAAATGATAAAATAAGGACTTTTAAGAATAATGAAAATCTTCATGTTGTTAATACTAGAAACAAGGGATTTCAATTAAGTTCAAATGAATCAAAATACTTTGCAATTATTGATAGCGATGATATTTCTCTACCCAATAGACTTGAAGAACAGATTTCCTTTTTAGAATCAAATAAAGAATATGGAATTGTTGGAAGTGATGCAATTATTATTGATGAAAATGATGATGTAATAGGTTATAGATCATATCCATCAAAAGATTATGAAATCCGAAAAAAAATATTAAGATTTAATCCTTTTGCTCAATCAAGTATAATAATTAGAAAAAGTATTCTTGATCAAATAGGTGATTATGATCCTGAATGGAAAGCTTGTAGTGATTACGATCTTTGGTTGAGAATTGGTCAAAAATCAAAATTTTACAATGTTAAATCTAATTTAATAAAATATAGGATTAGTAATACTCAAATGAAGTCTACAAATTTAAAATTGACCGTTCAAAACACCTATAGAATTCAAAAAAAAGCAATAAAAAAATATGAGTATGAAGATACATTCTATAATAAAATTTATAGACTTATATTAATGATTTCATCAATTTATCCAAAAATTGCATATTGGATATATATGATAAGCTTAAAGAAAAAAAGATCTAAGAAATAAACTATTTCCTGAACCTTGATTTTTCCACAATTTTTAAAACACACTCTTGGTTTTTCTATAAACTAAATATAAATAATATTTTGGAGTATCATAATTTTAGATAGAAATGTTATGGCAAAAGAAATCGGAAAATTTCTGGAATGTCCCGGAAAATAAGGAAATATATTGAATAACATCGATGAAATGAATTTATATTCTTTTGAAGATTAAAAAAGAAGTTAGCTTCTATTATTAACCAATTCCAAAAACTTTAGAATAATAAATTTAATTTTTGTAGGTTTATTAATATTAATCTTGTATCTTGTATTATCATCAGCTTGTAGAAATGTTAGAGATTTTTTAATATATGAGTGAGGAAAAATCCTTATCAAATATTTACAACAAATTAATAAAAAAATTATTCAAGGAAATTCATTATTTCCATTAGAAGATCAATTTTAATATTTTTAAGACAATACTCAATTAGAGGAAAGAAATGAAAAACACATATAATATTCTAATTTTAGGCGGATCTGGATTTATTGGTAGAAATTTAATTCCAGAACTGCTTAAAGATCACCGAAATTACATAATAAATTTTGATCAAAATCCTCACCCTGAACAATTTTTGGAACAAAACCCTCGATTAGTTTCTTTTTTTGGTAATTTCCACGAAACGAGTGCATTAAAAGCATGTTTTGATTTATATGATATTAATCTCGTCATTCATCTGATTTCAGGATTGATTCCAAGCTCCAACCAGGCGGATTTTTTACATGAAATTAACTCAGTGATTCTTCCGACATATTCTTTGATTGAGTTAATGAGTGAATATGGAGTTCAAAAACTCCTTTTCTTTTCATCTGGGGGGACCATTTATGGTCGTACAAAAATGCACAAAATATCTGAAGCTGAACCGCTTAATCCGATTAATTTTTACGGATATTCAAAATTGGTTTTAGAAAAATATCTTTTGTTGATGCATGAAAAATATAATATCGATTATTTGATAATCCGACCATCAAATATATATGGAATTAGGAATAATTGGAGGAGAAAGCAAGGCGTCATCCATCGGTTTATCTATAACGTGCTTTATGATCAACCGTTGGAAATATGGGGAGATGGAACAATTATACGAGATTTTATTTTTGTCCAAGATCTCTGTGATGCTGTTAGGCTTTTAATTCAAGAAAGAATAAAAAATAAAACATTGAATATTGGATATGGATATGGAGTCGAGATTAATGAGATAAAAGATATCGTATTATCGATTTTTGGGAATAGAACGAATTGTATATATAAAGAAACAAGGAATGTGGATGCTCCGTTTAATGTTCTCGATATTTCCGCAATTGAAAAAGAAATTTCTTGGAAACCTATAATTGATTTACGTGAAGGAATTCATATTACATCTGAGTGGATGAAAAAGGAAATTTTTCGAGAAAATTAAGAATAAAGGTGAGATATTATAGGAATTGATAATCCCCTAAAATGAAATCGATGATTTTTGGAGACCATATTTTAAGGAAATTAAGAATATTGAAATTGGGGAATAGATTTTTTTTAATTTAACACTTTTGGTAATTAATAAACCGATCTTGAAGTTATACCACTATCACCAAAGGTGCTAAAACTAATGTTTGTGTGTGAAACCCAATTTCCTTAACGGGTTGGTTAAACTTTGTCTTCACCACAGAGTGAGAATACAATACACACATCTAGTTTCATTGGGTTGGGTGACACGCGATAAGGCCATCGGTGTATTCCAACTTCAATCCAACTGAAATTCATACTTCAATTGATTCTAGCGATTAGCTAATGGATGTATACTATTATACATAATCCGAGTTGGTGTTTGAGGGACGGGGACACTATTGCTCTGATGACGAATTTTTAATTATAGTGAACTCCAGTTTCCCCTCCAATGGCTCTCGAAATGAAAAAACTTCGAAATAAGAACAAATTGATGTTTTTAATAAAAAAAATAAAAAAAACTTAAAAACCTTGAAAAAAAATGTTATTTTATCTGAAATGAAATCAAAAAATATAAAATTTTCCCATCCCAATAAAAAAATATTCAATTGGTTGATTTATAAATGTCAAAACAAGATAATTAGGAAATATTCAAAATATTTTAAAGGGATTGTATATGATTTCGGATGCGGAGAACGACCTTACGAAAAATACATCTTGGAATCTGCTAAAGAATATATTGGTATTGATTGGGGTTCAACATTTCATAAATTGAAAGCAGATATAGTTGCAGATTTGAACAAACCCATACCAGTGGAAAATAATATCGCAGACGTAGTTGTATCTTTCTCAGTTTTGGAGCATTTAAAAGAACCACAAATGATGTTAAATGAAGCATCTCGAATTTTAAAAAAAGGAGGCATGATATTCTTATTCGTCCCATGGCAATGGTGGATACATGAACAACCTTATGATTTCTTTAGGTATACTCCTTTTGGTTTGAAATTTTTATTGAAGAGAGCTGGATTTAATGAAATCACCATCGAACCAACTTCTGGATTTTTTACAATGTGGGTTTTAAAATTTAACTATTTCACCTTAAGAGTCTTCCCATCTCTAAAAAAAAGATTTGTTCAACTCCTTTTGGGTCCAATTTTAATTCCTATTTGGACATTAGGGCAATTAATAGCACCTATTTTGGATAAACTCGATAGAAATTGGCTCTTAGAAAGTGCTTCCTATGCTTGTATAGCAAAAAAACTATGAAGAAACAACAATGATTCAACTATTTGAATCGAGAGAACAGATAATAAGTTTGGTTGGAGAAGAAAGACCTCAATCGAAGGAATAGAGAATGGATTTGTAAAACATTACCGAAATTTTACATACAACCAACAATTTTAGCCGAAGTTCCAAATCTTATTATGGAATATGCATGAAAGTTTGAAATTAATGAATCTTCTTCTCAGAATAAATTACTCGACACATAAGGTATAGACCAAATCAGAATAAGATAATAGGTCCAGATAAAACTGTTAAAAATTTAACTTAATCCCGCAAAAATACAATAAAAAACTTTTAATCCTTTTATATTTAATTTATCTTAAGTAAAATGAATCCTACAGAAATAATTCAGAATTCTAAAAGAAATAAGAGAATTGGATTGATTACCTCGATATTAGATGAACCCAATTTTCAACCAATCTCTCAGCTTATCAATATTTTCAAATCACCTGATTATAAAATAATACTAATAACTGTAATTGAAGGATTCAATAAATTTTCAAAAAATAGTCATATAATTGTTGATAACGTGAAATACCAGAAAGGGGGTCACTTTTTTAAAAGAATCTTAAAAGCCTTAAGAATTCAAATAATTTTAGGGTTAAAATTAATAAGACATAATCGAGATGTTGATGTATGGTTTAGTATTTTTGGCAATGATTTATTTATACCTACTTTAATTGCAAAATTGACAAAAAAGAAAATTATACATATCATAGCAGGTTCGTTATCAATTACAGCGAATTTCAGGAAATCCGGACTTTCTCAAATATTTGAGATTCTAACTAGGTTAACATATCTAATTTCAGATAATCTAATTGTTTATTCTTCAAATATAATAGAAGAATATAGATTAGGTTTTTTTCGAAACAAAATTCGGATTGCTCCACATCATATTATTGATCCGAAAGAATTCTTTTTAAAAACTCCAATAGAATTGCGAAAAGTTATTGTTGGATTTGTCGGACGCTTAAATGCTGAAAAAGGAATAATGGAATTTATTGAAACCATTAAGATTTTATCCAAAGAAAAGATCGATTTTATTATTATTGGAAATGGTCCATCATATTATCAAAATCATATAAATCGTTTGCTCTTGAAAGACAAATTTTCTCAAAAGATAGAATATATTCCTTGGGTTGAACTAAATAAATTAAATGATTATTATAATAAATTAAAACTCCTCGTAACTCCCTCTTTTCATGAAGGTCTACCTAATGTATTAATTACCGCGATGGCTGCAGGCACTCCTGTGCTTTGTACAAAAGTAGGAGCTATTCCGGATGTTATTTCAGAAGGGTATAATGGATTTCTATTGGAAAATAATAATCCTCTGAATATTTCTAAAAAAATCTTAGATATCTTGAAACGAGATGATCTAAATATTATATCCAAAAATGAAATAGAGTTTATAATAACTAAATTTTCATTGGACAATATTCGAAAAAAATATATGACTATTTTGAATGAAACTGAAAAAACACATAAATAATTTTTTCTAATCAACACTAGGCTTGTTTTTTCTAATTCATTTCTGACTCAAAACTTGACTATATCTCTACAGCTCGCAAAACTGGGTGAAATTCTGATTCGTTCAAATCGATCTTCAGGGAAAATTGTGATTTTGTTTTAAATAATTTATTAAGTTTTCAGATGGGTGCAATTCAGTTGCTGATATACAGAGAATTAGATTAATAAGTATTTTGTTGATCTTACTTTCCAAATGGATGGAATTTAGTCTGAGCTCGCTAGCATTACCTCAATTTGTATAAAATCTGGAAATTCTTTTTATATTTTTATATATTATAATTAACTTGACCATCGATGCCTGGATTAATTGGAATAGTAAAAAAAAGAAAAGAAAATATTGTTGAAGTTGAGAATATTCAAAATATATTAAGTTATGACCAAAAGTGTAAAAAAGATGATCTATATGCTGACGAATCTATAATTTGTTCAAGAGTCCATTTAAATATAATAGGTGATAAGGAAAGCCCAAAAATCATAGATAATGTTTTTTGTTGGGTTTATGGTGAATGCTATAACTATATACAGATAGGTACAGAATATAATTTAACAGTAAATTCATTTTCTGAACTTTTAATATATTCTTATCAATCTCATCAATTATCAGAAATTGCACAAAAAATCAATGGATATTATTCGGCTGTTATTTATGACAAAATAAATGGTCTTGTGAAATTGATTACAGATAGATTTGGATTTAAACATATTTATTTTTGGAATGATGGAAATAATATTGCTTGGTGTTCAGAGCTAAAGGGTTTTTCATATTTCAATGAATTTTCAAAAGAAATTAATAGTGAAGCTGTAGAGTCATTTTTAGATTTAGGACAATTTATAGGGGATATCACATGGTTTAAAAATGTCTCATTAATAGATGCTTCAACGATTTTGACAATAAATGTCAAGAATAAAAAGATACAAAAAGAAAGGTATTGGAATTGGGACAAAATAAAAAAACAAAATGTTGAATTAAATGAAGCTATGGAGAAATTGACAGCAATTTGGAGAAAAATAATTCACCGAAATTATAAAGATGGTAAAAAAATGGGGATTTCTTTAAGTGGAGGTCTTGATTCAAGATCAATTCTTGCATTTTCTGAACCTAATCGACCAGATTTTGTATACACTTTTGGAATGAAAGGATGTGATGATATAAAAATTGCTAGAGAAGTTTGTTCAATAAAAAATTTACCTCATACAATTTTTGATTTAAATAAAAAAAATTGGTTTGATCAAAAGATTCAGGCTGTTTGGAAAACGGACGGGCAAATAAACTTAATTCATTTTCATA
>JAUWMK010000398.1 GCA_030613185.1 Promethearchaeum sp. | reverse complement strand
ATCGGTTGAGTTTTGTAAGTACTTTATCAAGAAAGTTTGAGCTAATAGCATCTTACAGGTAAATTGAAGCACTATATGTTTAATTTTCACAGAATGCCATAATGCTTCATTTAAAGACATTTCTGCTTCATTAAAATCCAATTTATTTAAACAAATCCGACCCCGTTGAATTAATACTTGTGCATGTCCGATTTCTGAATTTCTTTCTCTTGATAGTTGATCAGCTTGTTTTAAATATTTATAAGCTTCATCAGTTTGATCCATTCCTTCATTTATTTCTGTAAGTAAAGTCAGAACTTCAATTTTTGATTCACTAGTTCCCGATTTGTCAATTAGTTTAAGGGCATCTTTCACGCTTTTTTTAGCTTTTTGAAATTGTCCTTGCACTAACCAGTATGTTGCTAGACATTGTAATGCTAAAATATGCCCTTGAGGTTCATAAAAATCCTCATAAATATTCATAGCTGTTTGTAACATCTGATACGCTTTTTTTAATTCTCCAAGATCAATCCAATAATATGCAAAACTTATACTCATTGAAGCTGTTTCTGCTATAAATTTTAATTTTTTTGCTAATTCTAACCCTTCATTTAAATGATGTAAAGCTTCTGTATATTCACCCATAGCCCTTAATGCATCAGAAATGTTACTTTGAAAAGCACAAATACCACGATAAAAATTTAATTTTTTCGCTTTTTTGATACTTAATCTTGAAAAATGGACTGTTTTTTCCATTTCACCTCTTAACAAATGAATCAAAGCAGTATTTCCAAGAGCCATTGTATACATCAAAGTGTCCTTATCTTTGGTAGATGTCATTGTATTATTGTAACATTCCAAACTTCTATCAAATTCTCCTTTTGAGAGATGTAAGCTACCTAAAATATTATTAGCTCTAGCTACTTTCTCAAAAAGTGATAAATTCTTAAATATATCTATAGATTGAACACAATTCGAAATTCCTTCATCTAAATTGCTTGTATGAATATAGCATGTTCCCTTTCCAAGCATTGCATCAGCGATTTCTTCTTGGTATTGATGTTTATTGGCTTTTTTTAAAACCTTCTCATAAATTTCAAGAGATTCATTGATTTGTGTTTGTGCAAATAGAGAATATGCTAGAGAAATTTTTATTTGAAGATCTTCTCGAATAGTATGATCTTTTTTTAAAAGCTTGCGTAATGTGATTTCACCATTATGTGGATCACTCACAACTAATTCCCTTGCTTTTTCCAATTCAAATAAAAATTCCTTTTGATTTTCTGGCAAAATGACCCTACCTAATATGATTTAAGGAAAAAGAATCCTTATATATAGAAAGTTGTACTTTCCCTTAATAAATTCACATTCGATATAATTGTGAATTTTGTAAAGAGAAAAAAAAGTGCCTTTCATAATTCTAGTAATTTATAAGTAATGACCTATACATCTGGAAATTGTTCAATAATAATTCATCACAAATATTTCTGTATTTGCATAAGAAATCTCTATAAAATTATTCAAAAACAGAAAAAAAAAAAAAAATTAAAGAAAAGCGATTAATAATGCTATAATCGTAATTAAGCTTACAAATCCTAAACCCAAATAAGAAAACAGAAAATTCCTAAAATAATGAATTTTAAATTCGACAGCCTCATAAGGACATAGTTCAGCACAGCAATAACATGAAATACATTTTTCTTTATCCCAAATCGGAATATAATTGCCAATTTTTAGTTCATTCGGAGGAGTTAATGCGTCCACAGGGCAATTTTTCCAGCAAGTTCCACATAATTTACATTTTTCCTTATCTATCTTAATTGTTGATTTGAAAATTTTATCGCCAATATATTCCGCAACTGCCCTAGGTAATCGAAGACTAACAGGCATAAGTCTTGGAATCTTGAATGGACGGAATACAGATTCTATTGATTGACCTATGATATTAAATTCTTCTAAATTCGAACTACCTATTCCTTTTTTTGTTCCCTTTTCAATATATAAAACTTTAGATGGATCCAGCCCTATAATTTTACAAACTAAAGTATCCAACGCAATTCCATCATACCCTGCTAAAATGATTTTTAGATCATCTACCACATCTCCAGCTCCTGGACCATTTCCTTCCATTGCCAAAAATCCATCAATAACAGTTAATTGAGGTTTTGAAACCGAATAAATATCCACCAAAGCAGAGCAAAATTGGCTAATTGAAGGGAATCGTGCATGTTTTTCGGCTTTTTTTGTCAATATAATTGTTCCAAACATGTTTTTAATCGAGCAAGTAAGAGTGCATTGTGAATGGGTTTTAATTTTTGGAAGATTAACAATTAAATCTACTTCATCTAAAAGTTTTGTGCTTGCTATTTCATCTAATATTAATGGATTGGGCACTGGATATATTTTTCGTTCGGTTTTTTCAAGAGGAATTGCAATTACATTTTCTTCATCGCAAACCGCTTGAATACCGCTCGTTTTAAGTGCAATTGCTGTTGAATTAAGAGCACTTCCTCCTGATGAATCACCAACGTATATCTTGGAAGGATTAAATTGCTTTAACCAGCGAATTACTGCTCGAACAACTAAAGGATGGGTTGTAACTGCTCTTTCAGGTGGTTTTGCACTTAGTAAATTAGGTTTTAATAGAATTTTCATGCCTTGTTTTTTCATAAGTGATTTTGCTTCAATTGCATTTAATGCATCAAATACTGCCTTTTCAACATCATCATCAACGATTTTTTGAATAGTAAGAGTTTTTTGTAGAGACATACGATCATCAACATTATATTATATTATTAAAAATTTGAAAAAAAAAAAAATGTGCCAAAATATTAGATTTCTAATCTTTCTTGGTTTTTTTTAAGGTTTTTTTAGGTAATTCTTTAATCTTCGGTTTTCTAAGATAACGAATTTTTTTGGGCTTTTGATCCGTTGAAATTTGTTTAAGATCAGATTTTTCGATATTATGAGGTTTTACAAATTGATCGGGTTTAATTTTCTCAATTTTTTGGGTTGGTTCCACCTTTTTAGGTTGTTCAGCTTTAGGCAATTCTAAACTCTCTTCCAACCTTGATGGTTTTCTGGAGGTATCGGGTTTCTTTACTTCCTTTGGAATTTTAGGAGTTATTTTCTTTTCTTTTAATTCTACTTTTTCTCCTTTAATCGCCTTTTTAAAATCTCCCTTAGTCATTGATTTTCCTGTACCCATACGATCTTTCAACAACGTTTTATTCTTTGATGATAATGATCCTTTTGTTCTAGATATATAATCATCAACAAATAAATCATCAACACTTTTCACAGAAAGCTCTTTTTCAGCCGCTTTTCCCTTCTTTATAGCATTTCTTAAACTTCTAACCTCTCGAATTGTTTTCGGATATTTAAAGTATTGCTGATAAGCTATAAACATTCCGATTAGTCCCACCATTAAAACTCCCATTAGATATAATACAAATGGTGGGATACCCTCATTCGTCGGCGGTGTGATTACATTCAGTGTTATTTCAAATTGTTTGAATTTATAATCTGGTCCATTAAAAACAGAAATATATATTGTATAAATGCCTTGAGGAACTTCAGTTAAAGTAATTGAATAAGTTCCTGATTCAGTTTCATTTAAGAAACCTGAACCGTATTTCCAGATATAACTAACTTCACAACCAGCAATATTGCCCCCAAAATCAGCATTATCAATGAATAAAACTAAATCAAAATCTTGCTTGGTCTCAATGATAAAACTCTGATTTGCATGTGTTGTTGTGATATCAGTGTGAATTTGTCTTACATTGATTTGAATATTTTTTGAAATGGCCTTATAATTAGATTTTTCTGCAATGAATGAAACAATATGTAACCCCAAA
>JAUWMK010000008.1 GCA_030613185.1 Promethearchaeum sp. | reverse complement strand
AAAATCTTTTTTAATTCAGTAATTTGTCTATTTTTAATTGGTTTGAATTGTAAAAGATATCTAGATCTTTTATCCGCAGTTCCTATGAACACATTCGATCGTCCTTGAAATATTTCATCAATTTCAAGAATTTTAATCCGTGGTTTAACCATGGCATCATATATTCCATTTAAATGCCGAGCTCTTAGTCCAGCTTCTCTTAAAGTATCTGCTATAAATTGTTTATTCACTGTAAGACCGAAATTTTGATTAAATGTTCGTTGAATTTGATTATATGAAGAATCATCTAATTTTAAGTTAATTATGATTCTTTTTATGAATGTCTCATCCAAAATTAAGTTGGGTTTACTGATTGTATTGCTACTTAAATAAGAACTTTTTAATACATCCGAGAATTTATTTAGTTTAGGGTGTTTCATGGATTTTTTCCTCATGGAAGAAATTATATTAGAATTTCTATAGGCAGTTATTCTAATGAAACATCCTTCTTGAATTTTTCGTTATTTCAATAATTAAATCTCTTTTAACTTCAGAAACTAAGTTCAAATCTTTTTCAAAACAGATCATAAATTATGCTGGCAAAAAAAAAAAATTAAAATTCCACTTTCACCAAGTTTAATACAGCTATCAAATAAGACGTATTCAAAAAATTGAAAAAAAGGGATACAGTTAACCAGAATCATAAGAATTTAAGATTTTTGTCGTCCCTTATAAAAAAATTAGTAGCTCAGACTAGAGCCAAAAATCTTAACCTTTTTTTTTATTTTACAATTTTTAATACGTTAACCACAATTTATATTCGATAGAATTGCATAAAATTAAAATAAAAAATAGGAAATTTTGGTTCCCAAACACTTATCTCAAGTCATTTATTAATTTTTTTTCTTCCGGACTACAATAGTTATTACTGAAATTATTGTTATAACCACTGTTTGAGTTATTATAAAGAAATTATATCCAGAAATTTCTGCAAAAGGATCCGGATCTGTACTATTTTGGTCTGGTTCTGGTTCTGGTTCGGGTTCGGGTTCTGGAGAGGGATCATTGTTTGTTGGTAAATAAAATCCTTCTTTGACTGGTGGGCAACCTGTATTACACCACTCCTCCAAGTATGGATCAGTAAATGTAGTATTTATTCCATACCAACCCCAAGGGAAAATATATTGGTATCCAGAAGGATTTGGTTGTGTGTTAACATAAGTTGGAGTAACACTTATTATGAGATTAACCGAAATAAAAGCCCATGGCATCAAATCAGTAGCGATATAGTCTTGGGTGTCATGGTATATGGTTTCACGTAGAGTAGGATCAGTTTCAGTCATTCCCATATCGATTAGGTTTTGTAGATATGGATCGTTGACTTGAGCAAAATTTCCAACAGATGTGTTAGAAAGCAAAATGTTAATTATGTTACTTGGATCACTGTAATCTGGCATCCAATCGAAACTGAAAAGATCCAAAGCATCCTTATTAGTGTATAATTTTGACAAGAATTGACCCCAAGTTATACCAACCATATTAACACGGATTCCAATTCGAGCAAGGTTTTCTTTCAACATATTACCAAATTCTTCTCGAGCAATATTTCCTAAATTATAATCATACACATAAGCAGCGACGGGGTAATTACTATTTGCAACTGCTACCCAATCATCATCAGGCGAATTATGATCTAATCCAAAATCTTCAATAAAATCAGGAATATTGGTGATCATTAGGTCACGTGCATGATCAAGATCAAAAGTTGGAACGTCACAATCTTTATGATATGAAATTCCTGGTGGAACAATCGATGTCATTCTTACAGCCATATTTTCATATATATTCTGAATAGTATAGTCATAATCTATTGCATAGTTAATGGCTTTTCTAATTGTTATAGGAATTTTCTTATTATTCATCCCCAAATACGTTATTATTGATCCTTCACTGGGTGGACTAACATCTAGATGTTCTGCATCTTCAAAATCTTGTAAGAAATCTGGATCAATAGTTCGGGCTATATCAATTTCTTGTTCTATTAAAGCTACAGAAATTTCTGTTGATGATGGATATAGAACATATGTGAAATTCTTGACAGCTGGAGTTCCTCGATAATAACCTGGGAAGTATTCAAAATTAACTTCTGTAAATGTGTAAGATGTACATATGTAAGGGCCAGTCCCAATTGCGAGCCCTTCTGCAATGTTTGAATAATCAAGGTATGAATTTCCTGGATTACTAGCATGTGTTGGTGCACTAGGATGCATTATATATGATGCACTGAAACACAATAAAGCCTGGAAAGGCATGTAAGGGTAGTTTAATTTGAAAATAATGTGTGTATTATCAACAACAACTGTTTCATCGATAATATATCCATTTAAACCATAAGGGAAATATAATTCTGCAACTTGATCATATTCGTAAACACAAAGATCTCTTAATCTATCGAACGAAAATTTAACACAAGATGCATTGAATGGATCTCCATTATGATAAGTAACTCCTTCGCGCAAAGTTACATTAAACTCCAATCCATCTTCCGACCAAGTACCACAACCAGCCGCTAATCTAGGAATGATCCTAAGATTTGGATCACCTAAATTATATGCATACAAGCCTTCCCAGATTTGCATGTTAATATCCATAGAAGCACTATCCCAAGAAAATTGTGGATCTAGATCATATCCAAGGGAAGTTGTGCCAATTAATAAAGGATCATTAATATCCCCTACTACATTTTGTGATGAAATGGATGACGTTGGAGGAATTGAAAAAAAAACACCACTAAAAATGATAGTGACCAAAATTACTAATTTTGTTCTTTTCATATAATACATTTTCATATCTATATATTTAAAACTATATGTATCACTTGAAAATTATGTTCTGTTTGAAAAATGCTATAAAATTAAGATATAACCATTTTAACGAATTTATTGAAGCGAAAACCCAGTTATTTTTATTATCTTAACAACTACTTATATTTGATCGGTTTTGCAAGAAAAGGAGATTAAAAATCTTTTAGATTTAATTGAAGATTTGAAAAAAATTATTGAACAAAAAAAAGATCAAATTGATGTTCTTAATGAGGAAATTGATCTTTTATCAAAAAATAGTGATAAGCTTAATATTCTAATTTCATCAGGGAGCTTTAAAACCGCGGCTTCATTAATGGATGCAGAAACTGCTGCATTTAAATCAAAATCAAATTTCAAAAATCTAGAATATTCGAAAAAAATTTTCTCAAAATCAAAAGAATTGTTATCTGTCCTGCGATTTGAAAAAAATACAATCCAAATTAGATTCCCGCACCCAGAAACTGTCAGAATTACTGAAGAAAAATATATTGAAGAATTTGTAAAAAAAACTTTAATTCCTCTGAAAAAGACAGAAGTAGAGTTAACAACTCAATTAACTCGGAAAAAATATAACAACCACGAATTTATTGAGACTATTAGCCTTGAAAATGTAAAATCTTATGAAAGTTTTGAATATATTACAAAAGCAGTTGAGATTTTAACCAATAAATAACTACATCAATTTAAATGTATAAAAGAATTTTAAAAATTATCAGAAACCAAAATTTTATAGGAAAACTCACCATTTGAATTATATAAAGAGAGTCGAGTCGAAGATTTATGGCTAAAAAAAACAAGAAAAAACCTATACTAATCTATCCCAAGTTACATTCTCGGTTTAATAATGATAAGGTTGAAAGGGCTTTAGTTCTAAAGGTTAGAGAATTACTTGGCAGCGAACAAGATATTAACTTTATACTTCTCTCGGGACAGTTTTTTGATGTTCGGGGATGGGCATATACCGCCCTTCGAGACTGGAGAGGTGCCGTTAAGCCATCCAGTTCTACATCAAAAAAACCCCAATTAGATGCAACTTTTGCATGTTTATCTGTATATTTATCAAGTTTGATAAGCTTTCAAGCAGATTTTCAATTTGCATATGAAGAAATTAAAGAAATTTTGCTTCATAATAATCGTGACGACCTTTGGTGTATCATAGAGGAGAAATTACCGTTTGTGAGCCTCCCACCGGCAGAAATGTTTCCTCCGGGATTAAAAAGCCCAATTTCACCATATTATACTTTGAGACAAGATGAAGAATTATTCTTAGGAGAATTATATTCAACTGTTTTTCTTTCTAGTTATGTCCCAAATCTTAAAAGTAGGTTTTTTGTTTTCTTCCAACATGAAGGAAATACATCATTCGGATACTTTAGTAAGTTACCAACATCAACAAAGAATTTTGGATTTGGAAAACCTCCTAGAGTTTTCGAAGAAGAACCAACAGAAAATAATTTAATAAAGTTTATCAACGAATCAACCAATTTCAAAGATCTTTTAGGTCTCTTAATCGTTTGCCATAATAATTCCATTTTGGAGCAGTTCTTAGTTGACGATTATGAAACATTTTTAAATAAATTATTAGAAATCGAAGAAATAGATGAAGGAGAGGGTTAAATAATGACAAATATTGGACTTTTAGGGGCAGTATCTGTAGGAAAGACGACAATTCTAAGATTATTCGTAAAATACTTGAAAACAAATAAAATTGATGGTGTTAAAGGAGGTAAAAGCTGCACAGTTGTTAAAACAGACTTTTCAGGAGAAGCAGTTTTAGATCCAGAAACTGGAATAAAAGAAACAAAAACTATTCACCCAAATCGAGTTGTTTTCCGTGAAAATGAACTAAAACGCAACCACACTCTTTTTGCTCCTGGTGGAGACCGAGGAAGAGCTGTTGTGCGTATGGGGGTCATTACAATTTCAAGAATAGCCAAGCAGATAATTGCTGTATTCTCATGCGATCGTCCGGTTAAAGAACAGTTTCAATTTTTCAGAGATGTTAGATTCTTCCCTAAGCAGATTTATGTATGTTTTAATAAAATCGATTTGATTGCTGAAAATCAAAGAATCCAAACTGTAGAATCCATGAAATCAGAAGTTATTGAATTTTTCGCAAAGAGAAACATAACTGTCAAAGAATTTTATACGGTTAGTGCAGAAAGCGTAGGTGGAATGGAATCTTTCAATGATAAAGCTGCTGAAATGATTTTATTCATTGCTACAACTTAATTATTTCCCATTTCTTTTTTTATTCTTATCTTAATAAAGGTGAAATAGATGAAAATTCAACCTTTAATTAATTTTGAAGGAAAAATTATTTGTTCTCCATCCAAAAGCTATTCACACAGAGCTTTTTTCTTTTCATTATTGGCAGATACACCTTCTTATGTAATAAATCCATTAATTTCAGGTGATTTGGCGGTAACCTTGGATTTCTGTAAATCTTTAGGTGCAAAAATCGAAAAATCTGAAGAATTTAAAAAATCAGATTTAAAAGTTGGAAAATTTCCTTCAGATATATCTGAAACAGATTCTATTTATAAAATCGTTCCGCCTCTAAATTTAAAACAGCCAATTGAAAGTCTGGATGGTAAAAATTCAGGCACATCGATCCGTATAATAACAGCGCTAATCCCACTCATTCCAGGTCAAATTAAAATAGGAGGAATATTTTTTAAACTAAATCGTCCCTTAAAACCATTATTAGAAGCGCTATCTTCATTAGAGACAACTTGGGAATATTTGGATAGCGAAACTGGAATAAAAATTAATCCCCGAAATTCAAATACCACAGAATTTAAAATTCGAGGAGATATTAGCAGTCAATTCATAACAGGTTTACTATTATTAGCCCCAAAATTAAAATCTACCCCGTCAAATCCAAATTCAATCATTAATCTAACAACACCTATGGTATCAACCCCGTATTTAAAATTAACAGAAGAAATAATGAAAAAATTTGGAATTTCCTTTCAAGTTGATTTTAATTCTGAAAGCCTTATGCGGTACATTATTCCCGCAGATCAAAAATATCAAGGCAAGATTATTAAAATTCCAGGAGACTATTCATCAAGCGCCTTTATTATTGCTGCTGCTGCTTTAAATCCGTTTCCAAGCGAGGTAGAAATATCTAATTTGGATCCGAATTCAATGCAAGGTGATAAGGTGTTGATTAAAATCTTCAAAAAAATGAACGCTGACATAAAAATTGATGAACAGTCTCAGAGCGTAATAATTAAAGGAGGAAATTTTTTGGATGGTGTAAAAATTGATTGTAAAGATATCCCCGATTTATTTCCAATCTTATGTGTAATCGGTCTTTTTTCCAACAACAATACAATCCTATACAATTTAAACCATGTAAGAACCAAAGAATCGGATAGGGTTTCAATTATGATTAGAGAGCTTAAAAAAATGGGCGCAATTATAAATTCAATTGAGGATAACAACGCAATCATGATAGTAGGACCACAACAAATACAAGGTATAAATATAATTCATGAAGATGACCACAGAATTGCAATGGCATTAACAGTAGCAGCATTATTTGCGCGCTCTGAATCAACTATTGTTAAACCAGATATTGTAAATGATTCTTATCCCGATTTCTTTAAAGATTTAAAATCACTCGGGGCTGATATCATTGGGCTAAGTTAAGTGGAAACTCAAAAAATAAAAAATAAAAAATTAAAATAAAAAGAAATCTTTAATACTACTTCTTTAGGTTCTAATTCTGCGCGGATTATAGTGTAAGGTCAATTCTGCATTAGTAACCTCAACAGCCTTGAGCATATCGCATTTTCTCTGTATATCTTTGTACTTCAGTTTGACTGCATCAACTTTAGCAGTATCCTTTGTCTTCTTAGCTTTATTTAGAGCATTCAAATATTTCCGCTTTTTCTTTAAACCCTTGTAAATCTTCTTATACTTCTTGTTAATAGGATTTAGATACTTTACCAAGATTGCAAATAAAACTAAAGTCCTACGAAATACAGTGGAACGATTAAGATCTTCAAATTCGGGTTCTCCCCTAAATCTAATAGTCATTCGCCCTCCTATGTTCAATTTCCGATCATCAATTTCAGCAACCTTCTCATGGGTTTCCGCATTATATACCTTGAAATCTTTACCTGGAGTAAATCTGCGCCCTTTTATCCTATAAGTTGTTAATTCCCCTGTTTTTGGATGTGGAACGGTAAACATATACCTATCTCCAATAATGGAATGTGTACGCCAAAGTAATAACCGATAATTGTATCCGGGTAAATTAAGATAAAAGAAAGGTCGAGGTTTCCCCCTATTTTCTCCGAACATTGCGTTTGTACTTAAAACAACGCTTTCTTCCAAAGTTCCACGCCATCGACCAGCATGACCTTTCTTTTTCTTATCGCGTTTGAGTTCAGAAAATGTCTTTATTACTAAACGACGTAATAATTTAGAATATTCACTCGGATCATAATCTTCAGCAGATTTCTCTGCTTGTTTAAAAATTTTTGACTTCTTGTCTGCATGATCCCAAAATCCCTTGTTATAACCAACTATCTCTTTATAATCCAAAACCTTGACTGGTCTTTTCCTCTCTTTAAACGGCTTGTTCAAATCCTCAGGGCTATATGCATAAAATGTAATATCCCCTTTGACCTCCATATTAGCCGTATACTGCCGACTTTGAGCGCGATACTGATCTTGTTGCCTAATGCCCATAGTAGCCATATGTGCCTTGGTCATCCACATATCGATATCGATTTTTTTATACCATTGTTTCGACATGAGAACCGATTCTTTTTCGCCATCAATATCTTCGGCTGAGAAATCATCGTAGTCAAGCGATTCATCATCGGCACCAATTTCGAGGTCTTGGACATCATCGACTACATCATCTAAATTAGTGAAATCCTCAGTCGGTTCCTCTTCTTCTTCTTCTTCTTCATTATTTTCTTCATTTTCGAGCATAGTAAAAACCTTTTAAAAATTCAATTTACATTCTTTTTTTTGTGAAAGATAAATATAAATGTATTTAATATTCTGTAGAAAAAGGTTGTTAATATTTGTTTTGTATGATTGTTGAAGTTTGGAGAGAAATAAATAGACGAAAATGAAAAAATGTCACTCAAAGACAGAAAATATCACTATCTTTTGATGAATCGCTCCACACTCCTACCTCGCCGAAATTAACTATTCATTCAGTGGTTTCTATGAAAGATATTCCTTTCAAAAAATCACTCATTATTGGCAAATCAATTTTCTCGTTCAGTCTGATATTTTGGAAACATTCTATTAAAAATAATGATCAAAAATCCTAAAATAAGTACTTCAACGATTGGAAAAACTATTACTAATGTGGTTAAACTTTGTTCAAATAGCTTTGTAAAACTCGCGATCATTAAAATAGCCAAACCGAATTCGATTGCCAAAATAACAAGCCATTTGGAATTTTTCCGATCGCGATGAAATTCTTCTAAGATGTATTTTGTTTTTAATTTCCCAAACAATCGAACCTTTAATTCTAAGGCAACTAAACCAAAAATCGGACCCAAGGGAATCGAAACTATCATTGCTGCTAAAATTGTTAATGCATTCCCGGGATCAAACAATAAAATATAAGGAAGAATTGCAGTAATGGGCATAATAATTACCATAAAATTCACTTTCCCCAACGCTTGATCTCTTATCACTATCGGCAAGGATGATAAAATCGATGCACCCGATTTTTCAGTAGTCAGAAATCCACAGATTAAGAGCGTCGCTCCCATCATTTGATACATTATGCTGATTCCGACTGTAAAATAAAACTTTTGTGTAAAATCGGAAAATCCTGGAGTGCTAATGATAACAAATATGACCCCAAATATTGGGAAAATAATCGGCCCAATCAAAAACACAAGCATTTGGAAATCTCGGGTTACTATCGAAAGATCCTTTTTCATGTATGCCCGAACAGGTGAAAGTGCTTCAATTTTTATGGGTTTAACTTTCCCCGGAATTTCGGTAGTGGATTTTTTTTGTTCAAAATAAATCACATTGTGTAGCGTGGAAAGGGCTTTTCGAAAAACTGATCGAGTAATTAACCCAGAAAGAGCCAATCCAATGAGTGAAGTTGCCCATAATATCGGTGGAACATTCTGAACACCTAAAAACACCAGCATCATTAAAAAATTACCGCCAAATGGAAAAGGAATAAGACTGGCGATTATATTAATCGAATCGATCAAATTTACATTATTTGGAGGAGACACCAAAAGGGTATCAATCGTCATTAAAGCAAATGAGAAAACCAAAACTATGATTGCGGTACCTAATCCGACTCCAAGTATAGTTAAAATTCGAATAAAATTGGTTTTGGTTGTATTGACATCATTTCCCTGCATGATACGGTTAACCCGTTCACCGACCAAGATTAAAATACTAAAGGAAAACAAAAGGTTAATTATCGTCATTACGATACTGATAAGTACTACTAAAATATTTTGTGATGCGATTGCCACCCCAAGAGGAAACACTATTAGCATTACAATTATCTGGGTACGTACTCCGCGGAAAAAGGTAAAAAAAACTACTTTTTCAAGTTCCTTTTTACTAAAGGGCAAGGTAGAGAGCCATTTAATTGCATCCCCCCCCATTAATGTAGAAGATTGCATCACTCCAAAAGGTAGCAATAAGCCGAAGGAGATAAAGAAAAACAATCCCACCGAGAGCGTACCTACAAAATAAAGCCAATGGGGTTGGTTAGTTATAGCAGAAACCTTTTGTATGGCTAGAAATGCTGAAATTGGAAGAAAGATTAGTGAAGCAAAAGAAATGAACATAAAAAATGTCATTATTTTTTTTTGCGATTGGATATGATTTTTATTTTTACTTAGGAGTTCCATAAAGCGAGCTTGATTGGCTCCCATTTGCTGCAAAGTAGCTTCCAAAAAAATTTCGTTATAGGTATATTTAGATAGTTGGTATAATTGTTTAGTCTTCATATGAAAATATCTCCAAGATTAAGGGTATTTTAAGGTTTGTTGTATTTAAATTTTTTGTCCTTATTCCATTTTTTGACTCCCTTTTGCCCCAAATTCCCCTATTTTAACCGCATCTATTTTTCTCATTGTGATATGAATTTTTGGAAATTTTCTGATTAGCCTTCACTAAAAAATATACTAATTATGGCTGATCCTAAAACAAAGAATTTACAAAGCAAGCGAATTTTCAACCTCCCTTTATCCCAGGCTCAAATGTCCGGCTAAGTAAATTTAAGCATGATCTGACCAAAATATGCTGCCATGGAGGTTGTCGAAAGTGTGAATGAGGAATTATTTTAGCTCTTTCAAAACACCAACGTGATCGAAGAGAGTAAATAAACCGGATCAGAGGTCCCTTTCTAAAAACGTCTCAGGTTGAATTATTAAAGTCATCGTCGAAATTTACCGCTCTTGCTTATGGTTATGGTTCATATCGTTGATGACTTTGGCCGTTTCAATTGCTTATCTATGACTTCTGCTGGGTTTTGTTCCCGTTAACCCCAAAATTATGGTTCTTGAGAGTGTGATATGTGCTTTATACAACTTCTGGGCCGCTGGTGCTAATTCTTTGACGGTGGTACACTTATTGATTTTTTGGATGAGTAAATTATTAGCTGCATCAATTGCATTTAAAGGGATGTTTGCTCTCTCAACGATTATATATGATGTTTGGGCTACAGACTTAGCGGTTCAGATTTTCTTAAGGACTGCATTTATATCTTTAGTTTTTTCAATGATGTTATTATTTTTTGCAATGCAGGTTATTGTAAAAAGCGGTTCCTATTTCTTATCTAACAAGAAATTGATTTATTCAATTTACGTTGTGACATTTATAGTGGTATGTATTCTAACATTTGTTGATTACATCACAGTTACATCATTAGAACCAATTGTGAATAGTGATTTTGATACATGGGTCTCAATAACGTTCATATTATATGTTTTAATTGGGATTATTGGCACTTTAATACCAGTATATAAATTTGGAATAAAAAAGATGGAAGGGTTACACAAAAAACGATTGCAAATGTTCTTTTTAGGCACTGTTTGTGATTTAATTGCCGTATTTGCCGAGGTCTTTGGAAATTTCACAGACTATGGAGCGTATCTTAAAATGGTGACATTCGGTTTTATTGCACTTGGAATAGTCATTATTTCTTATAGCATATCAGAAAAGGTAGAAAAAAAAGAATAATATGAAATCCAGGCTCTAATCTGAATTGATCACAATCTGACGGGTTGAATATCGGTTATCTTGTTAAATTTCCGAGATTGAATCCGTTCTGATTATTTTTTCATTATTTTTTAATGATATCTTAGATTTTCTAAGAAATATTGAATGGATGTCACTATGTCATAGTAATAAAATAAACGATTCCAAGCCATAAATCACTTTCACTAAGGGATAGTGAACTTTACAGCGTATAACTCAACCATATAACCACTAATCCACCAACCAATACAACAATACCATCAGATTATCCAGATAATCTGCCTCTATGTCTATTAATCCCATAACTACCCTGAAGTGAAGGAGCCCTGCTCCGAAACAAGGGATATATTAAAAGCCAATAACAACTGATATCTGATAATTGATAACTTATTTTAAGGATACCTCACTTCGGAGCAGGTTCCTTCGTTCAGCAGCGATGTTATGATGGGAGAGAGGAGGCGGGATCGATATGATAGAGATAGTGATATCATTGTATATTATGGTAATGTTTTAAGCAGAAAGAGAAAAAATGACCGAGAATTACTCAGTCAGATGGTCATCGACACCTAGATGCAGATGATCTTTATTAAACCTATGATCATTAAAGTTTTCTTTCTTACACCTCTCTCGTTAAAATATTTCTAAATCGAGTTTTGCTGATATAATGCTCTGCCTTAATTATTCCATCATATATAACCATGAAACATCCATAGGGGGAAGGTTGGATACGTGCATCATCGGCGGTTTCAATTTTTATTATTGTAGGTTCAAATCCTTGGGATCGAGCCATATCAGCCAGTTCCACAATGTTTTTTGACACATATGGGCATTGGTCAGAGTAGATAAGATTAAGACCCTTATAATCTTTAAGAGGGAGTCGGTTAGGAACAAAAGAAGGATCTGGTCCTTTCCCAAATTTGATAAATGCAAGTTCAAAACCTGTGTTGGATTCAATGATAGTAAAATCATTTTTTTCAAAGATATCTCGCTTGGCAATAAAGGGATTATCACTCACAAGCGAAGCAACGCCTTCTAAACCTTGGGCTTTGGCATCTTTAATCACAACCTCTATGAGTTTCGATCCATTTCCATAATTTTTATCTTTCTTGCTGTAGATAAATATACACTGAATTACATAGTATCCTGGCGCATCTATCCCCCTCCATGCAAATTCACCAGGTATATATTCTATGAACCCTGCATGTTTTCCGTCCACAATTAACATTTTAATCTTTAGTCCTTCTTTAAAGCGTTCTTTAAGCCATTCCTTCTTTAGAATATATCCTTTATGTTTGGGATTTTTCAAGCAACCAACCCCAAACATGGGAATTTTATCCCAGGTAAGATCAATAATTTCCAATTTACTCATTTTTATTCAATTCTCCTCATTTTTTAATAGATTTTTTATGTTTTTGGAAAAAAGTAGAGAACAAAAAAGATTATTTTGCTTCTTCTGCTTCTTCTGCATTTTGCATAAGTTCGGCATACCATTGGGCTGCTTTCTCATTAGTATCTGGCCAGTGTTGTAGGTATGAAGGATATTCTGCAGACATAACTCGGTCCGACATCCCAATATAGGGTTTTAAATCAACCACAGGAGTTTTATCAAACGCATCTAAATAAGCCACTTTGATGATACCCTTTTTTTTATCCAAGTTGAGAATCTGTGTTGGAGATATCAATATAGGATTAGGTCGAAATTGCGATCGAGTGGCAAAAACCCCCATCGAAGGGGCATCTTCTCCATAAAAAAACGGAAGGTCTTCAGCAACTAAATTACTTCTAGCTTTTTTTGTATCATTTTTATGTGCCCAAAATAGCACATTGACATGGGTATAATGTTCGAGTTCTTTTAAACCGTCTCGATATTCTTTTTTAATTTCAATGGAAAATTCCATCTTTTCCTCATTAGCGTGCACAATTCCGATTGGTTTGAGGATTATTTGTTTTTCTTTTTCAGTCATATTCTTTTCACATTCATTTTTTTTAGCGGAGGAGGTAATTATTTAATTTAAAAAAGGAAGACTCAGTTTGTTCCAAGGGATCAAATCATTACCAACTTCAAGTATAAAAAAATAATTCTTGTATATAAAAATTATGAGTTTGTTCATGAAATAGTGGAAACCAAATAATTTTATATAAGTAAAAGAAAAAATATTCATGTTTTATGGGAAACTTTAAAATATCCATATTTTCTTTATTATTATTATGAAGTTATATGATTCAAAATCCTCCTAATCTTAATCTTAAAATTACAGATCCCATACAGTATCAACTTTTAGGATGTGTTTTTTATGGTGATCCATTCCATTCTGCAAATGAATGGAGTTATCACAATGAGATTGGGAAATTATGGACCCGATTTATGGGGTTGTTAACTAAATATCAAGATTTTTTTAAAAACTTAACTAATCGACCAAATGAAAGCTACGAAGTTCATCTCGAACCTCATGATTATGATAAGATCAATAATAAGAAATATTATGTTTTTATTGGGATATCAATTGAAAATTTCTCCGAAATACCCTTAGAGATGTTTATAAAAACTCTTCCAAAAACACAGTACTTAGAATTTTCAACATCAACTAAAAATTATTCATTAGCCGAAACGGTTCTGAAAGAAGAGTTAGGGCCTAATACTAAATACAAACAATCATTTCCATATATTATTCAGAGATATGATAGAAGGCGTTATAAAGGATTAAATAATCCTGATTCCTACCTTGATTGGTTAATTCCGATAAAAAAACGGATGGGAGGAGATTTAAATATCTAATCAGATATCAAGAATAGAGTATCAGGCATGGACATCTCTCAAAAGAGAGGTTGACAAGCTTTTCCCAGAGATTATGATTACATTAAAAGCAATTAGGCATGAAAATCGATTTAAAATATTGATTATGTTCTTAGAGGGACCACAAACTTTTCAATCATTATTAAAAAGTAGTGGAATAAAGAAAACTGCATTATCAAATCATCTGAAATATTTGATCTCTGCAAATCTCATTCAAAAACCTGCATACGCACGATATGAAATCACACTTACAGGAAAATCTCTTTTACAAGCATTAGTTGACACTCATAAACGGGATGTTCAAGCAAGAGATTTAAGAGTAAGTGAAAGTCGTGAATTTTCATTTAATTTCATTGATTCATTTTTCAAAAAATAATCCCTCTCTCTTTAATCATAATTGATCACAATCTGACGGGTTGAATATCGGCTATTTTGTTAAATTTCCGAGAATGAAGCTGTTCTGATTACTTTTTCATTATATTTTAATGATTTCTTAAATAGTCAAAGAGATATTGGTTGGATGTCATTATATGATAGTTAAAAGTTGGCGATTCTAAGCCACAAATTATTTTTAGTAAGGGATAGTGAACTTTCCTGTATAATACTCATCCAAAAACCACCAATCCACCAACCACTACACCAATACCATCAGATTATCCAGATATTCAGCCTCAATATCAATTAATCCCACAACTACCCCGAAGTGAAGGAGTCCTGCTCCGAAACAAGGGATATATTAAAAACCAATTAACAACTGATATCTGACAACTGATATCTGACAACCGATAACTTATTTTAAGGATACCCTCACTTCGGAGCAGGCTCCTTCGTTCTGCAGTATGTTATGATGGGAGAGATGAGGTAGTCTATTTATGATGGAGGTGGTGATATTATCGGGATGTCATGATGATTTTTTGAGCAGAAAGAGAAAAAATGACCGAGAATTACTCAGTCAGATGGTCATCTTAACCTAGATGCAGATGATCATGACTCTAAACTGACCTACTTTTTTTTTTGTTCATTCATTCATTTATTTTCAAAAGATAAAACCAAGTAAAAACATTTTTCAATCACAAAGTTGCACTAAGTATTATGAATCTTGTATATAGTGAATTTGAAGGAAATTTAGATGATATCTTTAACGACCCTCAAAAATTGATGTTCTTTGTTGGTGCAGGGATTTCCATAGATGAACCCGCAAATTTATTACCGGCAACATTGTTTACCCAGAATTTACTGGATTTATGCGCGGTTTCTGAGGAAAAGGCTCAATTACTAAACATTAGTGCGTTGAGATATGAAATGATTGTTGAGATTATTCAGAAATATTTCGATTATGATCTGGAGTTTATGGATTATTTCGATTATTTTACTAACCCGAATTTTCTTCATCTCTTTTTAGCGCAAGCAATCCAACATGGGTCCCTAGTATTTACCACAAATTTTGATTATTTAATTGAACAGGCATTGTTAAAAATAATTTCACCTGCTGAAAAAGAACAGATCCTACCAGTCATTACCAAGCGAGATTTTGAACGTTATGGAGGGGAAAACCTAAACAAATTTTCAGATAAATTACGATTATTCAAATTGCACGGGGCTAAACGTAATATCATTACCAACATTAGGACTACAGAATCCCTTATGACTACTTTGAGTGCTTTCGGGAAAGGAACGAATGTGTTAGCATTGGATCCGACAAAGAAGAAAACGATTGAGGAAGCTATAAGAAACAATACTTTGGTAATTATGGGATATTCGGGAAGTGATGATTTTGATATTGCACCAATGTTACGGCAACTCTTTGATCTAAAACGTTTAGTTTGGATAGAACATACTCCCACAGCTTCTATAGGTGTTGAAATATATGAATTTGATCCAAAGAAATCTTTCATAATCCCTGAAGGTCTTTCTCGTTCGGAACAATTATTGGCTCAAATTTCATCGAATACTGAAGCTCAAGTTATAATGATTAAAGCCAACACCCAAAAATGGGTACAAGATGTTCTTTGGAGTAAATTGTTTAGTAAAACTATCAAAACACCCGAGGAAATGAAAATGGCTCATCTTGAAACGGAATCATCCATTAAACCCTTAGATAATTGGTTAAATCAAAAATTTACACGCATCCCTATTGAATTGAAATGGAAAACTACAGCGGATCTGTATTATGAATTGGGATATCATGCGGATTTCTTACGTGTCGCTAAGAAAGGTCTTGAAATTGCGAAAAGTGTGAATTCACAAAAACTTCAATCGGAATTCTTAAATTTGATTGGAATCCATTTCTATTCTCAAAAAAAGTACGATCAAGCTTTACAACATTATGAAGAAGCATTAGAATTGGCAGAACAGAGCGGATATAAATTCTTGAAAGGATCCAGATTAAATAATATTGGACTGGTCTATTATGAGCAACATAATTACTCTAAAGCACTTTCCTATTTTGATGATGCTCTTCAATTAGGGTTACAAAGGGGAGATAATATCGGAATTGCTACCCGATTGGGAAATATTGGATTGGTTCATCTTGCCAGAGAGGAATTCGATAAAGCAAAAGAAAATTTTGATAGGGCTTATAAAATCGATGAGAAAATAGGAAATCTGGTGGGAAGAAGTATTCGACTAAAAAATATGGGAGATTTATATAAAGGTCAACAAGATATGGGTAAAGCGTTAGATTACTATCAAAAATCTTATCGGATTCTTCAAAAATTAGGAGATCTTCGACGAACTGGACAAATTTTAATGGAAATTGCTAATACGTATACAGAACTGAATGATTTCAGTAAAGGTCTTATGAATATTCAAATGGCGATTAAATATCTTAAGAACGCTGAGGATCCCCGGTTATTAGCTGAAGCACAATCGATTCTTTCCGCAATAAAGGGAAATCTGCATTGAGAAGCTAAGGTATATTTAGTTAATTTTAGATTTTCAAACGCGGAAATCTTTTAATGACATTCTTTCCAATTATCATCTAAATGCAAAAAAAGGATGTCTTTAAGTATATCTGTTTAATAATAATTATTGGGATTAATCCAATATGAGAAGGGATTATAAAACACTTATTGTAATTGCATTATGCGTATCTACATTTATAATTATTAAAAGTTTTGATCAAATATTTCAAGAAAAAGAATATTATTCACCTTTAATTTCCACTTCTCCAGAAGAACAAGGCATGAATTCAACCATATTATCAGAAATGTATGATTACATAGAGCAAAATTATATATATCTTCATAGTGTTATGGTTTTGCGAAATAACTTTATTGTAAATGAAAATTATTTGGAAAATGGTAAAATTAGAGATGAACAGAATTTCCAATCTAATTCTCCTTGGTTGATAAATGAAGATTTACATAATACTTTTTCTGCTACAAAAAGTATTACTTCTCTTTTAATTGGAATTGCAATTGATCATGGTTATATTGATAATATAAATCAAACTTTTTTTGAATTCTTTCCAGAATTGTTAGATTCCACTATAGATGATTCCAAATCTCAAATAACAATTGAGCATTTATTAACAATGACATCAGGTATCCCGGATGAAGTAGAAGAAAACAATAATAATGTTCAAAATATCCTTAATTCAATATTATTATGTGAACCTGGAGACGAATTCTATTATAGTTCATCAGCTTGTCATCTTTTATCCGCAATAATTGATCGCTCAACTGAGATGAAAACTGAAGAATTTGCAGATAAATATCTCTTTAAACCAATTGGAATATCTCGTAAAAATTGGACCTAGCAGGATGATAAAGATAAAATAAATATTGGAGGATGGGGTATATTTATGACACCTCGCGCAATGGCCAGAATTGGATTATTATGCATGAAAAATGGAACGTGGAATGAGACTCAAGTGGTTTCTGCAGATTGGATAGAAAAATCTACAACCTGTCACAATGAAGATGTTTCCTATGGTTATCTTTGGTGGATTGAGCCTAATTGTTATGTAGCATCAGGTATATATGGACAAAGTATATATATATATCCTGATGAAAGAATAGTGGTTGTTTTTACTGGGGAGATTTTGGAGTTTTACGAGATCTATTTGTATTTAATTGCAAATTTCATATTAAAATCTGTTTTTCAATAAAAATATTTTTTGTTTATGTTAATTTATATTCTTGAAATTTTTCTTTAACTCCTTTCTTACATTTATTCTAACTTAGAGAGCACAAGTCAATGAAAATGAAAAAAAATTAATATTATGCCATTTTTAAAAAATTAGGAGAATCATATCAATGATTAACTCCAAAAAAAATAAAGGTTTTTAATATGACGACACCAACAGGCCCGAGCAATATTCTAAAAAGAATCTTGGCTCGCAAATTATGGAAAACAAAACGCCCGATTTGGCGTGATGTTAGCAAAAGGTTGATGGCGCCCCAAAAAAATCGAGTCGAAGTGAATATCGGCGATTTATCAAGAGTAACAAAAAATGGAGAAATAGTAATAGTCCCTGGTAAAATTCTTGCCAACGGTTCTTTAGATAAAAAAATCACCATCGCTTGTTATGCCATTTCAAAATCGGCTGCGAAGAAGCTGGAAGCGTCTGAGAGTAATCGAATGTCAATTGAAGAATTAGTAAAGAAATATCCTACTGGAAAAGGAGTTAGGATTATCGTTTAATTAAATGAGCAGTGAAAAAAATGGCAAAAATTAGTTGGAAATTAGTAGACGCCTCAGAACAAATTATGGGGCGAATGTGCTCACAGATCGCCAAATATATTTTATTAGGCGAGCATGTAGTTATAATTAATTCAAAAGACTGTGTTATTTCTGGACGAAGGAACATGATTCTTGCAAAATATGTGCATTTACGAAGAGATATAAGAAATGCATCAAATCCAAGGAGAGGTCCTTTTCATGGAAGCCGACCTGACACATTTCTTAGACAAAAAATTCGCTTTATGTTACCCAAAAATCAACGTGGAAGAGATGCTTTTCATCGTGTTCATGTTTATATCGTGGGAATTCCAAAAGCAAAAAAGAATAAATATCTGGATAATGAACCTATTGTATTTCGAAATGCATCAGCTGATCGACTCAGTAGAAAATATGTAACAATTGCTGATGTATGTTCAAATATGGGATGGTCAGGAGAAAGCCGGAAAAATTATATCTAAAGTAAAAATATGGTGAATATAAAGTGAAAATAATACAAACAAGCGGAAAGCGAAAACGTGCAATTGCTCGCGCTACTGTAAGACCTGGAACAGGTATAATAAGAATTAATGGTGTTCCGATTGAAAAACTAACCCCTGCTCTAGCAAAAATGAAGATTGAAGAACTTTTAATTATTGTACATGATGATAAACTTAAAACTGTCAATATTGATGTTAAGGTCTCTGGCGGTGGCACTTTGGGACAGATAGACGCCTCTCGTATTGCTTTGAGCAGAGCAATTACACAATTCCTTAAGAAAAAGACCGTAATTAAGAATATTAAAGCTTATGATAGAAGTATGTTATCTGGTGATTCCCGACAAGTAGAGAGAAAGAAATGGGGAGGCCGAAAAGCCAGAGCCAGATTCCAGAAAAGCTATCGTTAATCAGTACGTAATCAGGATATATTTTCAGACCTATAATGATTTCGAGAACTTTCGTAACCATTTTTTTTTTTTTTAATAGCAAAGAACTGGTGTTAAAATGAAAATCGAAGTAATTGAACATATTCAAAACAAAAATCAAGATTTGATGAAATTTATTCTTGAAGGCGTTACCATTGAATTGGCTAATGCATTCCGTCGAATTATTCTAACTGAAGTTCCATCTATGGCTATAACCGAAGTACTATTTGTTGAAAACGATAGTGTACTTTTTGATGAGATGATAGCACATAGGTTAGCCCTAATACCTTTGACAACAGATTTAAAGAACTATAACCTTCCAGATGAATGTTCCTGCGGAGGTCAAGGCTGCACACTCTGCCAAGTTCAATTAGAATGTGATGTTAGAGCCCAGAATAATGAAGTTATTGTTTATTCAGGGGACCTTAAATCCATGGATGAAAAGATACGCCCCGTAAGTGATAATATAATAATCGGAAAATTAGGGAAAAAATCATCCATAGTTTTTGAGGCATATGCTCAATTGGGAATTGGAATGGATCATGCAAAATTCCAACCAGTGTGTTCTGTCGGATATAAATATTTTCCAGATGTAAAGATAGATAATTCGAAATTGACAGAAAGCGATATTGATGAAGTAATTAAGCATGATCATACTAAATTATTTATTAAGAAGGATGGAAAATTAGCTTTAATCAATAATTATTGGAAAGGTCAAGATTTTACAGGATCTGCTGAAAGATACGTCCCTCATGGAGCCATAAAAGTAGATTATGTTCCAAATAAATTTATTTTTACAATTGAAGCAACAGGAGCGCTCCCAATTAAAGAGATCCTAAGCAAAGCAATTGAAATATTCTTGGAAAAACTTGATGAATTCGAGGATCAATTAAAAAAAGTTGTCATTACTCAAATAATATAAATTAAAAATTAAAAACTAAATATTTTTTTTACGTAATCTCTCTTTCTTGCATTATTTGGTTTATTGCAAAGATTTCCATTCATCTTTTAAAAGACTCATTTCACAAAATTCGGAATATACTCTTTTTTGAGCGAACCCAAACGAATATTCTTTACATCGATCATAAATGACTGAAAAAAAGGAACACATATAATATTTATTAAATAAGTTAGCCTAATTGCTATTATGAAAGTCGGACAAACAATCCAATCATTAGGGCAACTGAAGCCTTCACATATAATTTCAATGGCAAATTTCTTAGGATTTGAACATCTGGAATTAGATCCAACATCTTTTGACGATATAGAGGCAGTTTTACCATTAGTAAAGAAGAAGTCTGTTATACTACATGCCCCATATTATTTCGATTGGGGATTCGATTTAAGCAGCATTAAACAGTCTGAAAAAGTCGAAAAATACATGAAAAATTTAGAAACTTATGGTAATGCATTAGGTGCTCATGGTATTGTCGTTCACCCTCCAATGGACCCTGATAAAGATGAAGAGTATTATTTAAAAAATTTGGATCGGATAAAAATTACTGTTTTATTAGAAAATCTACCAGGCCAAAAATTAGAAGACTTTAAAACTTGGTATTTAGACACTAAAAGTAAAACCAAAGCGAACGTAGGAATGTGTTTTGATGTGCCCCATAGTTTTCTCACTCATGGGAAGGATGATTTATTTAATATACCCGAAATCCTTTTACCAGATTTAAATTACATTCACATCTCGGAATTAAACGCTGATACAGATTGCCATTGGCCCTTCGGTACTGAAGGCGGAGCATTACCTTTGGATTTATTTGAAAAATTCCTGAAGAGAATAAAGTTTAAGGGAACTATTAATATGGAAATGATGCCTTCGGGTTTAGAAGGTATTGAAAATTTGATTGATTCGTATTTAATCTTGAAGAAATTTGGACCGAAACTTCCATATATTCTAAAAAAAATAAGAATTTCGCTTCTTAAGCCATTGTTGATGAAAAAACTAAAGAATGTTCCCCTACAAGCCGAACCTGATAAACATAATTAGATTTACATTTTTTAAAGTAATTTTTCAATAAATTAATTAGATTAAAATTCATATTTTTACTCTGATTTATTATGGAATTACCTTTGAATATAAAAAAGATTGTTGATTTGGAAAAAATCAAAGAGTTTTGTATTTGCAACCATATCTCAAACTTAAGATTATTCGGGTCAATTCTAACTGAGAGTTTTAATGATTCCAGCGATATTGATTTACTTGTTGAATTTGAACCAGATCATATTCCGGGATTTTTTAGATTAATGGAAATTCAATTCAACATTTCCAAGATATTTAATAACCGTAAAATTGATTTACGAACTAAAAATGATTTAAGTCGGTATTTTCGTCAAGATGTTCTTAATCAGGCAGTGGTAATTTATGGTTGAAGATGACATCCCTAATTTATTAGTAGAAATAAAAAATATCATCAATCAAGAAAAAATTGAATGAAAGTCATTTTGTTTTCAATAGTATTAAAAATATGAAATGTATATTGATAGAATGGTGATAATTTTGCTTGAAAAATTACATGATCACATCGTAGAAGAACTTAACACTAACACTAAAACCGATATAGTATTCATACTAACAGCAATTTTGCTGAATTTTATATCTCTTGGAATAAATTCGGCTATGGCATTTGAACCGGAATATTTCTTTATTTTTATCTTGATCATTTTATTGATATTAGTTGTTAACATGGTAGTTATAACAGGCCTTTCAAGAGGAAAACAGACAAGATTTAAATTATTAAGCGGACTAATAAAAATATATAAGGATAAGGAAATAGACGGTTATTATGATGGGTCAATTCTTGATAGTTATAATACAAGATATACTCTTTTTACGATTGCTGTCGTTTCAACAGGAATTATAGCGTTGTTAATACCTATTGTGCTATATATAATAGAAAATTAGAAAAAAGGGGAGAAAAACAAATATAGGTAATTTTTTTTATTTATATTTATTTAAATATCGTTAATCCAGGATAAACAGGAAATTCTCTTGTAAGTTCTAAAATATCAACTTTGACTTTAGCACTTACACTTAAATCACCTTTAGATTTAATTACTTTTGCCAACCCAGCTGCGATTACCTTCATTTCTGATTCTTTCATCCCCCTAGAAGTAATTGCAGGTGTTCCTAAGCGAATTCCGGAAGGATTAAATGGAGTAGACGGTTCATATGGAACAGTATTTTTATTAACAGTGAGTCCAGCATGATCCAATGCATTTTGAATTAATTTTCCTTCGCCCGTCAATCCTTCAGGACGCATATCGATAAGAATAAGATGATTATCGGTTCCGTTTGATACTAATTTTATCCCCAATGCCATTAACTCTTCTGCTAAGGCTTTTGCGTTATTAACAATCTGTTGTGCGTATACCTTAAATTCAGGTTTTAATGCTTCTCCAAAACAAACTGCTTTAGCAGCATTTATGTGATCATGAGGGCCTCCTTGAAGACCAGGGAATACTGCAGAATCAATTAACTGCGCTAAATTTTTCTTGGAATTGGAGTGATACAAATCATGCAACCGATCTTCAGTTTTGCACATAATCATTGCCCCACGAGGACCGCGTAAACTTTTATGGGTTGTGGTCGTTACAACATCAGCGTAAGGAATAGGGCTTTGGTGAACTCCGCCAGCAACTAATCCCGCGATATGGGCTATGTCTGACATATGATAAGCGTTTACTTCCTCTGCAATTTCTTGGAATGCTTTAAAATCTATTTTTCGAGGATATGCAGTTAGGCCACTGACAATCATTTTTGGTTTCTCTTTGATTGCAAGTTTACGGACGACATCCATATCGAGCATTTCCGTTTTCGGATCGACATCATAACTAACGCATGTATAATTTTTACCTGAGAAATTAACATGGCTTCCATGAGTGAGGTGCCCACCGCTCGTCAAATTAAAGCCAAGAAATTTATCCTTCAAATTTAATAAAGCAAAATATACTGCCTGATTGGCTGGTGAGCCGGAATATGGCTGGACATTAACGTGTTCGCATCCAAAAAGTTCTATAGCCCTTTCAATAGCAAGAGATTCGATTTCATCAACGATCTCATTTCCCCCATAATACCTCTTCTTTGGATAGCCTTCAGAATACTTATTTGTAAAAGTACTTCCAACAGCTTGAAGAACAGCACGAGAAGTATAATTTTCGGATGGTATCAATTCTAATCCTTCCTCTTGACGCTTTATTTCACGATTTATTAAATCCGCGACTTTGGGATCAGAGATACTTATTTCATTCATTAAATTCATAAGACATCAAGAAAAAACTAAGTTTTTCTCTTAATTAAACAATGCGAATTTATTCTAATTTATAGTAATTTGAAAATTCGCTAAAAAAATAAGAGTTCATATCTTCATCGAGTAAATTGATAATTCCTCTATTTTGAGTTTACTTATTATTTTTTTACAAATTGATGTATTTACTTATAAAATGAAGCAAAGAGGCTTAATAAATTCAAATTTTCATATTTATATATGAAAAATTTCTTCAAACGAGAAAAGAAAAAGGATTACGTAATTCATCAACACCCCATTATGGATGATGATTGTCATGATCTTAAAAATATCAAGATATTAAATAGCAAAGATCTGCATATTCACTTGAATTTGGAACATGGACATGAGCATGAATGTTTTGACATGGAATAAATCCGTTTTCAAGGAAGATATATATCTTTTTTCACTAACATTCTGGATTATTGCATCTATTTCTGGAGTTTTTATATATTTACCTATATCCATCTATTAATTTCGTATTAATAGTTTTTACTGATAATTCAACTACATTGACGGATTTCTATCATAATTCATGAAGATCAATCAAGTTAACCTAATTAAATTGATGAAAAAATAGGTTACAAAATCTTTTTATAGGCACGTATACTATATATCATATAGTAGAATAAGAATAGTATATCGTGAATAATATCGAAAAAATCTATAAAATAATTCATTCTATTATGGTCAAATAGATCGTGAAAAAGAAATTCAGTTTTTTTAAAAAATATAATGGTGAAAATAATGGAAAATAAAATGACAGCAATTGTATACAAAAAATATGGTCCACCTGAGGTCTTGAAGATAGAAGAAGTTGAAAAACCTACCCCGAGGGACAATGAAATACTCGTAAAGATTCATGCGACAACAGTAACTAAAGGGGACTTGACATTTCGAAATGGCTTTAAAAGTTTCAATCCCTTGATTCGTTTCTTTGCGCGATTAAATTTTGGTCTCAGCGGACCAAGAAAAATAACTATACTAGGGTTTGAGCTAGCTGGGGAAGTTGAAGCGGTAGGAAAAGACGTAAAACGATTTAAGACAAATGATCAAGTTTTTGCATTTGCTGGTTTTGGTTTTGGTGCTTATGCCGAGTACATATGTCTGCATGAAAAGATTGGTAAAGGAATGGTGGGAAAAGAAGGAATGGTGGCATTAAAACCGGTTAACATGACTTTTGAGGAAGCCGCTCCTGTTGCTGGCGGAGGAATAACTGCTTTAACTGTTATTAGAAAGGCAAATATCCAGGACGGACAAAAAGTTTTGATCTATGGCGCTTCCGGTAGTGTAGGAACATTTGCGGTACAACTTGCCAAATACTTTGGGGCAGAGGTAACCGGGGTTTGTAGTACTACTAATTTAGAAATGGTAAGATCTCTAGGAGCCGATAAGGTAATTGATTATAAAAATGAGGATTTTACCCAAAGTGGTGAATTTTATGATGTTATTTTTGATGCAGTAGACAAAATTTCATCTTCGTGGGGTAAAAAGTGTCTAAAGAATACAGGAATTTATCTTAACGTTAATAAATCTTCGGGTGATGGAAACGACTTAAAAACTGAAGATCTAATCTTCCTCAAAGAACTTATTGAGGCAGGAAAGTTAAAATCGGTCATAGATAGACGTTACCCGTTAGAAAAAATTGTCGAGGCACATAGATATGTCGATAAAGGGCACAAAAAGGGAAACATCGTATTAACTGTTGATCATAAGTAAATAGAGAAAAAAAGGATGTTTAAAAAAAAAATTATTTCCTATTGGCTTGCTCTTCCAAAAATGCACGGGCCTCAAAGATATTAAGTTTGACCCCTTTTTTCATTTTTTCTCGAGCATCTTCCAAAGTCATTTTCTGGATTTCTTTCTTTACCTTCTTTTTATTCTGATATTGAGATTTACGAGATATTCGTTTTTGCCTGTTTAATTTTTGACTCATCTCGATTAATCTCTGATGGTATACATCGGCAATGTATCTATTCTCATTTAATTCCCGCTGCAATGATCTCTTTTCGGTTCTTAGATCTTCCATTTCTTTGCTGATATCTAAATAAAGCAGATGATAATTTTGTGATTCCTCGGCTTTTTCTCGCAATGTATTATTAAGTTCTCTAAGTTCTTCTCTGGAATTTCGGATATCAGTAATTTGCTTATTGAATTGATCGGGTTTTTTATTTTGCGCCAATAATTCCTGAAGTGATCTTTCTAACTTATCAATTTCATCAACGATTTGGTTTTCTTCCTTTAATTCTAAGTCTTCAGTCTCGATTCTTTTTTCTAATTGATCGATTCTTCTTCTACTTTTACCAATTTGGGCAGAAAGCCCTTTACGTTTACCGCCATCATCTGTTTTTCTGGCTTTAATTTTAGCATCTTTTAATTGTGTTCGTGAATCATTTAATAGATTTGAAGTTGCAAGTTTATTCTTCTTAATTTCTTGAACGTCTTTATTCAGGCTATCTCTTTTATTTCGATATTCCATTGCTTGACTTCGAATATTGGAAATTTCGGTTTGTGCTTTTTTGATTTTGTTTATTAAATCTCGGGTGCCGTGATTATAATTATCCCGAAGTCTTTTTAAATCAGGAGCATCTTCAATTCTTTCTATATCCTGAACAATTTTCTTCAATTTAGGAGATTTATTAATATCTATCTTGAAAGTCTTTCTTGTTTTTTTCTTCTTATCTTTATCTTTGGTGGACTTTTCTGATGATTCTTTTCCAGTTTCCTTTTTCTTATCGGATTTCTTTTTAGGAAATTTTTCGGTTTTTTTATCTTTTTCTTTTCCAGATAATACATCAGCTGAAATCTCTTCAGAAATTGAACCATTTTCGAGTAGTTTATCTACTTCAGAATCTAATTTCTTCTGTTCTTTCTCAATTTCATCTTTATTGATTTCGATTTTTTCAATTTTTTCTTTCTTTTCTTCCTTTACAAGACTTTCAGGGGTTTCTTGCTCCTTTTTCTCATCTTCAGATTCATCAACATCTTTCTTTTTCGAAGATTTCTTCTTAGTGGTCTTTTTTTTTGTTGATTTCTTCTTTGAAGATTTCTTTTTAGGAGTTTTTTCTTCTTTAACTTCTTCAGATTTTTCATCTTTAGAAGTCTCTTTTTCATTATCGACTATTTCAGTAATTTCGTCGTTCTTTTCATCTAACATTATTTTCTGGCACCGGCACACAATTTAACCAAATTTCTACAAATCCAGCTAATTCTTTTCAATTAATCGCTTAAAATGATGAATCTAAGGAAAAAAAACATTTTATGCGTGATTATGAAAATCGAGCAATATTCTAAAAGTTTTCTATTTCATCAGTGCCCGTGAGAAAAAACAAAAGAAAGAAGGAGAAAAAAGAAAGGTAAGAATGAAAAAATTTGAATAATTTGAATAATTTTCATTTTTAATGCAAATAAAAAACGGTGATCTCGTTTATATCATATATGATAAACGAAGGAAATGGGTAAGGAAAGTAATAGAAGATAATGAATTTCATTCAGACAGAGGATTCATCAAATTTAATGAAATAATTGGAAAAAACTATGGAGAAACCGCTTTCCTACATCCAAGTAATCACAAAGTAGCTATACTTCCAGCGCTATTATCAGATACGATTTATTCAATGAAAAGACAATCGCAAATAATTTACCCCGAAGATATTGGAATTATTCTCACTTATAGCGGAATTCAACCTGGTTTTAAAATTATCGAGGCAGGAACCGGAAGTGGGACTGTTACAAGTATAATGGGAATTTTTTGCAAGCCCAATGGCCAAGTTCATTCATTTGATATTAGGGATATTGCAATTAAACAAGCCAGAAAAAATATTAAAATGTTTAACGTTGATGATAACTGTTCAGTTAAACTAATGAATATCTGCGAAGAAGAATTAAATTTGCAAAATATCGATTTTGTCCTGCTCGATTTAGCAACAACTTGGGAAGCAATTCCGAAGGTTGTTCACAATCTTAACCCCAATGGAAAAATCTGTTGTTTTAGTCCAACTATAGAACAAGTTAAGAAGAATCATCGAGTTTTAAATGAAAATCAATTTTTCAATATAACAACAATCGAATTGATTAAACGGAATTTCCAAGTGAAACCGAACGCTACAAGACCATTAGGGAGAGTTAACGGCCATACAGGTTATCTTACATTTGCAAATCGTAATTCCGACATCCCTTTATTATCTAACAAATATTTCTCTTATTATTCCCCTGAAAACATAGGTTATATTCTTGTTCATCTTGGATGTAATCCTGGTGATAATATATTGCTTGTTTGCCCCGAAATTGAAGAATCTCCACTTCCCGAATTACTTAACGAATTTTATGGAGGAAATGTTCATATCATCAAAATCCCAACAAATCCCGATCTCAAAGAAATTGAAAATTCGTTGAGCTCCTTAAAATCAGAAAACAAGAAATTTGATGGAATAATCATTGATTCTATTAAATCCAATGAATTTGTTAAAAATTTGCACACTTTATTGGAAAATGGAAGAGTTCTCTGTATTTTAGGCCAATTTATCGAATTAGCTAAATCATATTATGATCAAATGTTTACCCAAAATTATTATGAGATTTCTACTTGCGAATTAATAAAACGGCGCGTTAATATCGAGGAAGGAAAAGGAAGTTATTCAAACGTTGAAAAATTATACAATCCAGGATATATAACTTTAGGCAGGAAAGTCATTGATAATTTACTTAATCCAACACAGATTCAAAATAAACCAAAAAAGGCAGAATTTATTGAAACTGTGCTGGATGTCGGTGTGAATTTTCCCCAAAGCATGCCTAAAGAAGAGAAAAAGATCGATTATGCAAATATTCGAAATTAGGTTAGATAAAATTAGAAAAATATATCTGTTGTATCACTTTCTTCATCATCTTTTTTTCCCTTTCCTTTCTTATTATCATCATCATCACTGAAATAATCTCCTTCTGCTTCTTGTTTCAATAAGTTAGGTAGAAATTTGAAGATTTTTTTGCCTTTTAAGATATTATTTAGAAAAACGGTATCAAAATGTTCAATATATGGATTCTCTTTGATCTCGGATTCAAAATGCTCAAAATGTTTATCATCTCTAAAAGTTGCAATGATCCATATCATTTCATCACTGCCAACCGAGCTAAATAGCACTTCTTCATATTGTTCTGCTAAAAATTTGCCAAAGGATTCCAAAAACATGGTATCAAGTTTTCCAATTACCATTTTTTTTAACCGAATGTTCATAATACAATGGGTGGTGAGCCCTACGGCGTCAGGATTAATTATGATTGTAAAATTCTCCAGAATATTGCTTTCTTTAAGTTTATGAAGCCTATGATAAATTGTGCTTGTTTTAACGTTTAAATCACGAGCCAAATTCTTCAAAGAGATCCGGGAGTTTTCTTCCATTGCAGCAAGTAATTTTATATCAACTTTATCCATTGTTTTTCCTCAGAAATAATTTAGATTTTTAGAAACTTTTTACTAACTATTTATTGATGTATCATTAAAAATATCATGATGTTTATAAAATTTTTCTAAGAAATTTTCTAATCTACAAGAAAAACTAGTATTAAATCATCTGGAATTACAATTGCTCAATAATTTTTTTGCTTAAGATGTCAATTTGTTTTAAAATTTCGATATATTCATTAGAAGGTAAACCATAGGGGTCTTTGACATCCCCTGAACCTTCTCCACTTACTTCAACTAGGGTTTTCATTTTTGATTTAATTTTTCGCCTTTCTTTCCAAGATAATTCAGCGTAATAATGATCCAGTATATATTTTCGATGCCATGAGGCCATAATCCAAATTTTATCAAATTGATCTAAGTAATCCCTAGATATTCCTTTTGATTTAAATCCTGATGGATTAATTCCTTTTTTCTCGAGATATTCTCTTGAATCTTCAGCCAGTTCTAAAAATCCACCATGTAAACCTGCCGAATCAAAAATAATTGATTGAATATCTTGATTTTCGCTCTTTTTCGCATATTCTCTTAATAAATATTCTCCAACTGGGCTACGGCAAATATTACCCACACAAAGAACAGCAATTTTCATTTTTTTCAATCAAATCTAACCTTTATTACTTTTATAATAGAAAATTATGAAAAATAAAAAACTATTCGAATATCATTTTCAGTCAATGATTAAATAATTTCGACAATATTTTCTCCTTTTTATTTTCTTTGTTT
>JAUWMK010000148.1 GCA_030613185.1 Promethearchaeum sp. | reverse complement strand
GTCCCGTTCAAGCCATTTTGAGTGTTTGGATTTGGAGGATGGTGCTGAACCGCGGTTGATCGGAGCAATTGTACCATATTGAGGACCACTTAGGCCTTGTTCTCTAAATTTATCTGTATTATAGTCAATTATCTTAATAAGCCCAATTTCTTTGGCTATTTGTTTTAATGTGGCAGAAATCCAGAATTCAAGGGTTTTTGTCTCAATTTTATCCGTGTGTTTGGTGAGCATTCTAGAAATTTCTGCTTGCTCTATGCTATCTTCTGGACCTAAATATCTTTGCCAAGTTCGGCGTGAACTACCATCAATCCATTTCCTTTTCTCCAGATATAGGTAGTTTTTTCCTTTAATTTTTTTTCGAACAAGATAGGCCATTATTTATAGTTAGGGTAAAGATATATATAAATATATTCCTTTAAATCATATCATATTGCGTATGATATAAAAGGTAAATGAAAAAAGTTAGGGTAAAGGTCAATTTATTGAGAAAAGATGCTAAAGAAACGAATTGAAAGATAAAAAATCGAAAAATAGGGCTATTTCAGAAGAGTATTTGATTTTACTAATAAAATAAATTATGTCGGAGTAATATTCAAATGAAAAGCAATATAAAGAGTGAAAAAACTAATTAACTTGTAAACTTAAGTATTATATATTTAAATTACAATAAATTACTAACAAGAGTTGTTTATAAATTATGGTCGACCCAAAGCCGTTAGATTCTATTATCCGGAAAATCAAAAAAAAATGGGATAAGGATAAAGAAAATTGGTCGATTATTAGCAATCATGATCGTGATGGTAATAAGGAGATGCTAATAACTCAGGCACCAAATAGTTATTGGTTAAAGATGAAAACAATCACTTCAAGAAGCAAAATGGCTTATGGTGTTGAAATAAAGAATTTAGATGAAGAAATCAATAAGAATATAAAAACTCATGAGAAAATCCATGGAAAATCTGAATCACAACATGAACTTAAGCAATTATTTGGCTTAATCGTACCTTCTAAAAAGGATATTATATATACTGCAGGGGTTGAGCATATATCACCTCAAAAAGTTCAAAATCAAAAAGAAAAAATAGAAGAAAAGGAAAAAGAAGCAGATAAATTATTTAGGTTATATTTACGAAAGAAATGGGAAAGAGAACAATTATTAAGAGAAGGTATGTATCTCTAAATAGCCTAAATTCGACCATTTTTAAGATATTTTTGAGTTCTTTGGTGAGTAAACCAATATTTACCGTCCCAGCAAACGGTGCATAAATCTTTCTCAGGAAAGCCAACAGCTTCAATTAAGCCTTTCATGGTTAAATATATCAAACTATCAGCACCAATCTCTTTACATACTAATTCATTAGCTTCTCTTGCAGATGATGCTTCAATTTCTTTTCTACAAAAGATTAATTCTTCTCTGGAAGGGAAATCTACACCATAATGGCAGGGAAATCTAATTGGTGGACAAGATGTTCTAACATGAACTTTTGAAGCACCAGCCCATCGTAACAACTTAACAATTCTTGTCATTGTAGTTCCACGGACAATACTATCATCAATCAGAATAATTTCTTTACCTTTTACAATAGCTGGAACTGGATTTAATTTCATTCGCACCAAATTCATTCTTTCTGCTTGACTTGGAGCAATAAAACTTCGAAAAACGTACCTGTTTTTCATTAAGCCTTCATCGTACGGAAGTCCACTTTCTTTTGCATATCCAATTGCTGCAGATCTTCCTGAATCTGGCACAGGAACAACGATTGCATTATTATATTTGAAATTCTGTTCCTTATCCATTTTAGCAAGATTTATTCCAAGTCGTTCTCTTGTTTGGTGGATATTTTTTCCATCAATAATACTATCACCTCTTGCGAAATACACATATTCAAAAACACAATGATGTTTTTCGATAACCAATAGTTTTTCTCGATGGAAAAAATGATCTTGGTGAACATGAATAATTTCTCCTGCCACTATATCTCTAATTAGTTTTCCACCCAATGATGTGATCGCGCATGATTCTGAAGCAATAATATATAATTCAGTATTTAGTAATTTAACAGTTCCATAACATAGTGGTTTATTTCCGCTTCGATAAGCATATAAATCTCCTTCATTCGTTAAAATGACCAAAGAAAACGCACCATCAAGTATTTTTGCAGTAAATTCTAAATTTTCCGTCCAATCTTTAGTAACTAAACAGTTTGAAGCAATAATATTGGCGATTACTTCCGTATCTCCATTAGTTAAGAAAATTTTACCTTTTTTTTTTAATTCTTCTTTTAAAATCTTGTAATTTGTTATATTTCCATTATATACCAAAGAAAATGGGGGTGATTGAGTTGTTTCATAATGAAATGGTTGAGCATTTCTTATATCTCCGGATCCTGCTGTTCCATAACGAACATGACCAATTCCGACATGTCCCCACATTTTTTGCAGTACTTCCGGTTTTAATGCTTGGAATACCAACCCATGATCCCTGTATGTATGAATTCTTTTAGAAGAATCTACAATACTCAAGCCTGTTGCTTCTTGACCACGATGTTGTAATGACATTAAACCTCGAAAAATAATTTGGGCTATATCAACTGAAGGATCTTTAGCAACAACAGCAAAAACACCACATTCTTCTCTAGGTTTAACCATTATTTTTCAATTCTTTAAATCTGTTTTTTTCTGATATATTCTACTGCATTCTTGAAAAGCTTTAATCCATTTTCTGCAGGAATTTTTCTTCTGGTCCATTTTGGGTGTTGATATTTACTTAGATGACATTCAGGATGTGGCATCATTCCAAAAATGTGTCCTGTTTCATCACAAACTGCTGCAATACCATTGATAGAGCCATTTGGATTGTTGGGGGATTCATCTGGATCATAAACAAATGGTATTAATTCTTTTTCCCATAGTTTTTCCAGAACTTTTTTATCTTTAACAACAAATTGTCCTTCTCCATGTCTAACAGGAACCTCCAAATTGTGTTTATAATCCTTTGTCCAAATACATGGAGAATTCATTGGTTTTAACTGAACCCATCGACCTTCAAATAAACCTGAAGCATTACCTATTAATGACACTTCTTGTTGGAATTTTAAACCTTCAAGCGCTGGTAAAACACCCATTTTAACTAAAACTTGAAATCCATTGCAAACTCCGAAAATTAATTTATCTGCATTTATGAATTTGGTTAAATCTTCTCTTAAATTATAACGAAACTTATTTGCTAAAACACGTCCAGAGCCCAAGTCATCTGCAAAGGCAAAACCTCCTGGGAACATTAATATGTTGTAGTTTTCTAAATCATCTTTTCTATTTATCAAATCATTAACGTGAACTCGAGTTACAATGTCGGCTCCACCTAGTTCGAACGCATATTTGGATTCATAGTCGGCGTTAATACCAAAACCAGTAAGAATACAAACCTCAACCATGGTTATTTGCCTCCGTATATGGGTTTTAAAGTTGTTTGCCAGGATTTTTTTAATTCTGCAATGAGGGCATCAATGATAATATTTCCATCATTTCCTGTAATTTTCAGATTTGTTCCCTTCACAACTCCAATGTTAGCAAATTCTGATCCTTCCATCATAATCTCAAAAACACCTTTATTTTTTGGTGTGATCGTTAATATTAATCTGCTGGCTGACTCTGAAAACAAAATTATGTCATCCCTTAGATATTCATCACAAGGAATTAAAGATAGGTCAATTTCTAACCCAAAACCACCTGCAAAGGCAGATTCTGCGAGAGCAACTCCTAGTCCTCCATCAGAACAATCATGACATGAAAGAACTAATCCTTGCTGGATTGCTTTATATAAAAGTCTATATCTTTCAATGGCAGATTTCGGTTCAACTTGTGGAACTTTGATCCCCTTTAAATTAAGTTCATCTAGGTATTCAGTTGATCCCAGTTCGTTTTTTGTTATTCCTAAGATGTAAACTAAATCACCTTCGTTTTTTACATCCATGGTGACTGCTTTTCTAATATCTGGTAATTTTCCAATAACTGAAAAAAGCATTGTAGGAGGGACACTAACACTAAAATCGCCGATTCGATAATCATTTTTCATCGAATCTTTACCTGAAATACATGGTAGTTTATAATTAGTTGTAATATCGTATAATGCTTTATTTGCCCGAACTAAATCTCCAACATATTTTTCTTCATCTTCTTTGGAAAATCCCATTGCCCAGCAAAAATTATCTAAACCTGCTAAATAATCTGGATTAGTCCCCACACAAACAACATTTCTGACTGCTTCGTCAATTGCATTTGCTACCATTGCATAAGTATCGATATCTGAATATCTAGGGCACATACCATGAGATACGCCAATACCCTCCCAGGAATCGAAAAGTGGACGTATGACTGCCGCATCACTAGGACCATCATTTTCTATTCCTGTGAATGGCTTAACAATACTTCCTCCTTGAACTTCATGATCATATTGCCTTAATATTGATTCTTTTGAGCATATATTTAGACGACCAAGCATTCTTTTGAGAGTTTTTGTTAGATCTTCAGGACAATCGAATTGGGGATCACTAATTGTTGGATGATTCCAAATACCCTTCATTTTTTTCTGGGGGACTCCATTATGAAGAAATTCCATCGAAATGATCCCTGCTATTTTATTATTATAATATAATTGGAATTGTTTTGAATTATTAAATTCTCCAATTATAGTGGATTCTACATCATGTTTTTTAGATAAAGCAAAGAATGCATCAATATTATTTTCTGGAACTGCAATCGTCATTCTTTCTTGGGCTTCACTAATTAATATTTCCCAAGGCATTAACCCTGGATATTTCAAAGGTGCTTTTTCTAAATCTAACCTAACTCCTATTTCTTCACCCATTTCACCAACACTCGATGAAATACCCCCTGCTCCATTATCAGTTATTGCATTAAAAAGATCTTTATCTCTAGCTTCCAAAAGGAAATCCAATAATTTCTTTTGAGTAAACGGAGATCCTATTTGAACCGCTGTAGCTGGAGAGTTCTCGTTAATTTCTAAAGAAGAAAAAGTAGCTCCATGAATTCCATCAGCACCAATCTTTCCTCCAGACATTACTACAAGATCTCCTGGTTTTGGCTGTTTTTCATGGGTTGGTTTATTATTTATTATTGCTGGTGCGATCCCTCCGGTTCCCACAAAAACCAAGGGTTTACCTAAATAACGTTTATCAAAATACAAGCTTCCATTTACTGTTGGGATACCCGATTGATTTCCGCCATCGATAACACCTTTATGTACTCCCTTAAATACTCTTCTTGGATGAAATAATCTTGGTGGAATTTTTCCATCATAAAATGGGCTCGCAAAACAAAAAATATTAGTATTAAAAATTAATTTAAAACCTTTTCCAGTTCCTGCAGGATCTCTATTACACCCAACAATGCCTGTGAGCGCACCTCCATATGGATCTAAAGCTGTAGGTGAATTATGGGTTTCAACTTTCATTGCAATTGTATAATCATCATTGAATTTAATTACCCCTGCATTATCTTTAAAGACAGAAACTAAATAATCTGAATTAATTTCATCTGTGGCACCTTTAATATAAGTTTTAAAAACTGAATCAATTGTTTCTATTTCATTTCCTTCCTTATATTCGATTAAAGCATTGAATATTTTATGTTTACAATGTTCTGACCAAGTTTGAGCAAGACATTCCATCTCAACATCTGTGGGATTAATAGAAAGACCGATTTTTTCTCGTTCATCTTTATTTTCGCTAAAATAGTCTCGAATTGCTTTCATTTCTTCCAAATTTAATGCCAAAACATGTACTTTACTAATTTCCTGTAAATTTTCATCTGAACCAGATAAATCAAACTCATCTACGATTGGTACCTTATTAATTATAACTTTTGGAATATATGCTTCAAATCCTTGATGGGAAATTCCTTCAACAATCTGCCATCTTTCAATTAATTTATTTGCAATTAAATCATGAGTTATAGATTCTGCAACTTTTTTTGAGATACCATAGAATAAATACTGTTTGGAAGAATAAACCTCATCAACTTCTTTTTGGAGTGCATCTTTGATTGCTTGTTTTGCAGTTCTTCCCACATTATCTGTAACACCCGGTTTAAAACCGACTTCAACAATGGTTCCATTAATTTTCTTAGAAAAAGGTTTGTTTATAGTAAAATCTTCAACAATTTGATCAGATAAAACTTCTTTTCCCAAAAATTCAAGTTCTTCTTGATTTAAATCCCCTACGATAGTATAAACATTAATGATTTTGACTTTTTTTATATTTGGAATACCCAAATCTATTATTATTGCATTTTTAATATTGTCATTGGTAGAAATTCCAACTTCTATTCTATGAACGGGCACGAGTGAGTCACTTAAGTCAATGAAAATTTGCTTAAAAGATGAATGAATTTTTTTTATAAAAAAAAATAAAAACGGAAAATCAACTGTTCCAACTAGTCTTCCATTATCTATAGACCATGAGATTTAATTAGTTGATATTTTGAAAGATATATTAGATCGCAAGATTTTTCTTTATTCTTTCAATTATTGAACCCTCTATTACCGGTTGAAATTTTGTTCCAGTAATCATCTCAAAAGATTTAACATATCTTCGTACAAATTCTACCTTAATATTATCAGGAATTTCAGGAATATCTCCATCTCCCATATAATCCTTTTCTTTAATTAGCCATTGTCTAAAGAATTCTTTATCTAATATATCTGGTTTCTGATCGCTTGAAAAATTATTTGCATAAGTGTCTTGTATCCAAAATCTCGAAGCATCAGGTGTGAATATTTCATCTATAACAACTAATTCATTATTTGGATTAATTCCAAATTCAAATTTGCAGTCAACTAAAATAAGATTATTCGAAGAACAAAGATTAGAAGCGAATTCAAAAAGTTTCAACGTTTTTTCTTCCATCTCTAAATAAATATCTCTATCAACCAGGCCTGTTTCAATTATTTCTTCGCGGGAAATTGGTAAATCATGCTCACCGACTTCTGCCTTAGTAGTGGGTGTTAAAATGAGATCTGGAAATTTCTGATAATTTTTTAAACCCTCAGGAAATATTATTCCTGAAACAGATTCTCCTTTTTGATATGCTCTCCATGCACTTCCAGTTATATATGCTCTAACTATCATTTCAACTGGTAAGGTTTTACAATTATGAGCTCTAACTACATTCACATCAGGAATATCGATTATATGATTGGGTGCAATATGTTTTGTTTTTTCAAACCAAAAAGCAGACATTTGATTTAATAATTGCCCCTTGAAAGGAATAGTTGTAATTACTCTGTCAAATGCACTAAGTCTATCGGTAGATATTATTGTTCTAACTCCAGTGGCATCATTTATATAATTTTCTCGCACTTTTCCTTGATATTTTCTTCCTAAATTAGGTAAATCTATCTCATTTAAGGTGTTCCTTAATTGATCCCGAATTAAAATCTCATCAATCATGCTAATAAGCTATTTGAATAAAGATTTAAAAAGTAATCTATGAAGGCCTTATTATTGTTTTTTATATTTTTTTGCGGAAAATTCTTTTATAGGGTATTTTTTTGCATTCTTTTCAATTTTCTTCTTTATAATTTGTGTAAAATTATCAATTTTTAATGAATTAACTAAATTCATTAAATATATAAAAACATCTGCCATTTCCTCTGTGAGAGAATCAAGATTTTCTGGAATAAAATTGTCTGGTTGGAATAAAAATATTTCTAAAAGTTCAGCAGCTTCAATGTTTAATGCTATTGCAAGAGCTTTAGCTGAATGATATTGATTCCAATCGCGCTCATCTACAAAATTTTTAAGTTTTTTACGAAAATCCATCATTGTGGTAATTGAATCGTTTTGTAATTCCATTTTTTTTCATCCAAATTAATTTTCTTGTGTTATCATGTGTTTTGTTAAAAAAGTAAAAATAATCTTGTTATACTCGTTAGATATTTGAGATAAACCAAAATGTCCCGTCATTTTGACAATATAAAGTTCAGAATCTGCTATTTCCTCATGTAATTCTAAAGACATATAACTGGGTGCAAAATTATCTAGTTCTGCCCCCACTATAAGACAAGGACAATTTATTTGTGAAGGATCTAATCCAAATTCAATCATATCTAATATTTCAGATCGTATTTTTTTTTTTATTATCTCCTTTTCAGAACATGATGTTTCTATTTCTTCAGGTTCTATTGCGTTTTGAATAAAAGGTAAAGTTCGATCAATAATTGTATTTAAGGAGATCTGAGCAATTCCCTTGAAATGCATTCTTGTGAACTGAGGAAGAAGATTCCAGAAAATATTCCTAATTGTGTTATCTAATTTTAATGTTCCTCCATTTAAAATGATAAGAAAAGACACCATTTCTGGATTTTTCAATGTATATTCTAAAGATACACAGCTTCCAAATAAACTATGCCCCATAAATCCAAATTTTGAATCAATTTCTAAGAGATCAAGTAAATGTTGGAGATCCTTTACTGTATTTTCTATAAGATCTTCCTGTAAATCTTCTTTTTTTTTATCACTTTTCCCATGGCCTACAGCGTCAAACAATATAATCTTGAAATATCTTTTGAGAAAAGGTATTTGTTTCGCGAACATTGCCAAAGAAGAACCATAACCGTGAACCAAAACAATAGTGGGTAGGTTGTTTTTTTCATCATTAATCACTCTATAATATATGTTCATTGATGAGTGATTTTTGAAAAAAGGCATTAAATTATGTAATACGAAAAAATATAAAAAAAATTACAACTGCAATTATTATATGGAAGAATATTATTTCGAAATCTTATCATCATTAAAAAAAATTAAAGGTATTCATGGTAGTGCAATAATTGAAAGATACGGAGGAATAATTAGTTCAACATTACCTAGTTGGGTAAATCAAGAATTGATTGCAGCACTAGCTACTCATATTTTAAAAATCAGCGAAAAATCAGCATCCGAATTGAACTTAGGGACATTTTTAGATGCAATCATTGAAAATGAAAGAGGAAAATTGCTTTTTTATGCTATTGGTGATAAAATTGTGAGTGTTATCACCACTTCTGATGCAAAACTTGGAATTTTAGATATGAAACTTAGGGCAGCTTTAGAAAAATTAAAATTATAAAAAAAAAGCAATTAGTAAATTCGATATTCTGCACCACAAACGGGACAATAGCGTGATTTGGTGTTGAATTTCTTCCTTCCGCACATCTGGCAGAAAATTTCTTGATCCAAATGGTCTTCAGAATAATTTTCATCTTCATAATATTGACTTTGTTGGTTTTGTTGAAAATCATTAATGGAGTCTGTTTTTCGTAATTTTTGTGCTAATATAAATGTATACGTGGTTTCTAATGATTTTATAAATAAGATCGCACAAGGAATTCGTGAAAACCACACTCCGTGAAATAGAGCATTCATTACTATACTCACAATAATAGTTGCAATCCAATAATGGATCATTTCTTCTTGTGTGGTTGTGTATTTATAAGATTCGCGAGCTTTTTTATTCTGAATAAATTTAATTGTTTTTTCTATCGCGGATACTAGTAGAATAATTCTTGGAATAATTGACCACCATTGTTTAGCAAATAAACCACTAAAAATTATTGATACAACAACGAATGCTATCCAATTTCCAACCATTTCTTCTTGGGGGGGTTTTCCAGTGCGATCGTGCCAATGTTTCATTTTTCTTGAACTCATTTTATTCTAATTTTATTTAGTTTCTTAACCTATTTCAAAAAATCTTAGGCCAATCATTATCAACATTTTTTATACAAAAGTATAAGGTAAGAAACCCACCGAAAATATTTTAAGCCTTCTAATTAACATTTAAGTTAAATTCTTTTGTATAAGTGTGAAAAAATTATAATTAAATCTTTAAATTGAAATCTATCAAAAAATCTTGGTGATAAAAAATATTAAATATAAAACAAGTTTACAAAGTGGTTAGTGCTGTTTGTGGTACTATCTTTTTAGTGATGGCATTATTTTATAATACTCCTTTTCAAATTTTTGGAGTGTATTTCCCATTTTTTCTAATGAGTCTAACTATAATCATAATGTTTGTCATGAAAAAAGTTGCTAATCAGTTTATTGAAGAAACAGATCCTAACAATGTAGAATTTAATGAATATATTAAAAATCCAAAAGTATTAAGAATTGCAGTGATTTCCACGGTTACCGTATTAGTTCTAATTATATTATCATTAACCGTATTCTCTTCTGGAGTGGATATTTCTGAATTTGGAAGTTTGCGATGTATGATGTTAGATCAAGGTTGGGAAATAATGAATTATATAGGACTTCCATTCTTTCATTTTGGAACCATCACTGTGGGAGGGTTTGCGATGTCCAATTATGAACCCCCAATTCCCTCTAATTAATATAAAAGTGAATGGCAATGGTAAATTATGTATTCAAGTTTTTTTTTTTTTAAAACAGGTCAATTTTCATCATTGATACAAATACGATATTAAAAATTACCATTTCAAGATACGATAAAATAGATCTTCACTTTTTGGCATCAGCATTGAATCATGTGCTATTGGTTCATTTGTATATTCAACTGATTTACAATCAGCAATGAGAACAAATGGTGTTTGTTCATCACATTCACCCATAACTACATGAGCAGTGTCTGCTAATTGATCTGCTAAGGCACGGGTTGTCCATTTCATT
>JAUWMK010000369.1 GCA_030613185.1 Promethearchaeum sp. | reverse complement strand
ACGGTACATATAAAGATATTTTAGAATATAAGAAAAATAAAAAAGATCCTAGAAATTGTTTAAATGTTATTGTAATTGGAGGAGATAAATTATCTCGAGGATTAACACTTGAAGGATTAACAGTTAGCTATTTCTTAAGAGCTTCGAAAATGTATGATACACTAATGCAAATGGGGAGATGGTTTGGATATCGCTCAGGATATGCAGATTTAATGAGGTTATATACAACAAATGAACTTTATAATTGGTATAAACTTATTACTGCTGCAAGTGAAGAATTAAGAAAAGAATTCGATATTATGGCACAACTGAATAAATCACCTGCTGATTTTGGTTTAAGAGTGAGAACTCATCCTGAATGTTTGAATATTACTGCCGTCAATAAAATGAAATCTGGTGTGAAGTTGGATCTTTCATATAAGAATACTCTCGTACAGACTGGGGTTTTCAAACGAGACGATCAAATATCTCGCACCAATTTAAATATACTTGAAAATTTCTTAAAAAATCTGGGAGAACCTATAGAAAAGAATAAACATGTTAAATGGAATAATATTTCTGCCGATACAATCATTAACTTCTTATTAGTATTTGAAACTCATCCTGAAGTAAGAAAAGCTCATCCAAAGTATGTAGTTGATTATATTCAGAATCAAAACAAAAGGAATGAACTAGTTAATTGGACAGTAATTCTGATTTCTACAGAAAAAAGAAAAGGAATACATTATCAAATTGATCAATATAATATTGGACTTTCAGCCCCTTCTCCAATAAATGTTGGAGATCTTAAAACATATAAATTACTACGTAAACGTATACGTGATAAATCTCATGAATGTTTAGATTTAACAGAGGACCAAAAAAAAATTGCTTTAGAGATGATGATAGAAGATTGGGCAAAAGATGATAAGAAAAAAGATCGTCTAAAAAAAAAAAAACCTACAATTCCTATTGATTCGTATGTAAGACGTGTTAGAAATAAAGAAAACTGTTTATTATTAATATATTTATTGGAACCTAAAGTAGAAGATATGATATCACCAATACCGGGATGGGCAATAAGCTTCCCTGACAGTGATTCTGCAAAATCAATTCAATATAAAGTCAATAATACATATTGGGAGGAAGAATTTTGTGAAACTAACGAAGATTGAAGAAATATGGAATCTCACTGTAAAAGAAGGTGTTAAATCAGGAAAGAATGGATATCATTCAAGAATGTTAAATTTAAGTAAAAAAAAATTTCATTTAGGTTATAAAATCCCAGATAATTTACATTTCTTTAGAATACAAATATTAAAAAAAAATATTCCGGACATTTCAAAATTTCAGATTTCTAAAGGAATAAAAATTTTTCTTGAAAAACTAAATAATGATGTTGGATCTGAAATTTCTTTAATTTTTCAAATCACCAATATAAATTATAAGGATCTTTTTACTGCAATAACATTCGATATCATAACCAATATAGCTAATATCCAAAAAGAAAAAAAAATTATTGAATCCATTCAAATTCGATTTCATGAATGGCAAAAATTCCTTGAAAAGAATGATCCTGAAGGTTTAAGCGAAAAAAGCCAAAGAGGTTTATATGGGGAACTATATTTTCTTAAATATTATGTAATTCCAATTTTTGAGGAAAAAAAAGCCAGCGAGATATGGGTAGGACCTAACAGAAAAGAGCAAGATTTCTCTTATAATAATTGTGCAGTAGAAATAAAAACATTGATTGGAAAAAAACATCAAAAAGTTCATATTAGTAGTGAAAAGCAATTAGATGATTCAGGATTAAAAAATGGATTATTTTTATTTGTAATATCCTTAAAAGAGTTAGTTCATGGAGGGCAAACCCTTATTGAATTAATCGAAGAAATAAGAATAACTCTTAGAACTAACCAAATAGCTTTAAATGAATTTGAAAAAAAACTATTAATTTCAGGATATTTGGATGTCCATAAGAAAAAATATCAAAAGAATGGGTATTTTATTTTAGACAAATTTTTCTATAAAATATCTGATGGTTTTCCTCGAATAATTGAAAAGGATCTTAAGGAAGGTATTGGGGACATTAAATATTCTATTTTATTAACAAATTGCTTGAATTTTTCAATTAAAGAAACTGAATTAGTAAATAATTTAAAAAAACTCTAAAAAATGCAAGTTTGGGAGATATTTAATTGAATTTAACAATTTACGATAATAAAAAACATACTTCATCTATAACACAAGAAGGTTTCTGTGAAGAATTATTCTATCTAATATTTTGGCATTTAAAAACCTCACATTTTTTGAACATTAGTAGATATAGAATAAAAATATTACCATCTCTCCAAAAAATCATAATTACAGAACATAGAACTGGAGGGGTTGAAGATTTTAAAAAATGGGATAAATTTTTTTCTACTAATCCGGATTCTACAAGTTTCTTTGATTTACCAAATTTGAATTTTTATGATTCTATTTATAAAAAAGTTCATTTTGAAACAATAACAAATGGGATATATTATCAAAAAGTATATACAAAAGATATTCATAACGATTGGAAAACGCAGGTTGATGAGCATTCATATTTTCCTATTTCTAGTGAGTTTTATCAAAAAAAACCACCTTATCATTTAGATAAAAAATATCAGTTTTTTGGCGTTAAACCTGAAATTTTTAATAATTTTCAAAAAACATTTGTTTCTGTTTTAAATAAATATTATTGGCGATTTCTTAGCAGAAATCCATATCTTTTCATTGAAATTTCGACTGGTGAATCAAATTTTAAAGAATTTTCCTTAGTTGATACACAAATCTATTATTTAAATTCATTTAGTGAAACACAATTTTTAAAGGAAATATCTAATAATTTAATTGCAGATGAGATATGTGTAGGATTTTACAATGAAGAATTACCTTTTTATATTAATAATGGAATTGGAATAATTTTTGATGACAAGGTTATAAAATATTATAAACCAATTGAAATTAAACAATTTTTGCCTAAAGATATAAATATATTTGGTTATATTGCTTTTTCAAATAGAAATAATCAAATTAAGTTGGAAATAGTTAAAAATTCTAAAAAATGCAAGACTATTGAAAAATATTTGTTTAAATTTCTTTGTGAACAACTAAATCTCTTTCTCTCGCAATATTCAGAAAGAAATAAAATGAATTTTGAATTTAAAGGTGATTTAGATACAACTTATAACGAAATTCAATTAGAAACAATTGAAGAAGAAGAAAAAGAAGAAGATTTAATTCAAAATTTCCTAAATTTCGATTCTGAAGAGATAGATTTGATTAAAGATGATGAAAAAGAGGAATTTTTCAAAATTCTTAAAGAGCGGGAAGAAATTATTTCTGAACAACTTATTAAATGGGATCCGTTTGTCCTTTCTTCTAATAAATATGAACAATTTTTACATTTAATAAAATTAGTAAAAAATTGGGATGTAATTCAAATCGAAGAATTAAATTATTTAGTTAATTGCAAAACTGGTAATTTTTATGAAATAATTAGAAAATTCATTCAACTAAAGCACGTTTTTCATTTGAAAAGAAATTATTGGGCATTTTTATCATTGAGTTCAGATGAATCCTTAATTACAAAGAGGTTCAAATCTGTTGAAATTGAGTATCTTGAATTTATTGAAAAATGTGGAATTATTAGAAAACGGGAGTTACTTTATCCAATGCGAAATCGAAATGTTGGTTTTTCACATTCATTTAATTACTCCATGGTTGACTTTCTAGTTGAGAATCAAAAAATCATTGAAAAAACGATAGGTTCTTCAAAATTCTATGTCTTTCCTGGAAAAGAACAATATTTTGATGCAATTCATTATGAATATATGCAAAAAATGTTGGTATCCCAAAAAGAAAACAATTCTGCTGGTAAAAGAAGAGAGCGAATATTAAGGTCAAAAACAAAGGAATTTGCTAAAGATATCCCACATTCTTTATATGAGAAAATTGTTGAATTTATTAATAAAAATGAAGATATTTTAAAGGGAAGATCAATCGAAGATGTATATATAACGATATTACATATTTTTCTTGAGAATCACTTTACATCCTACAATTTTAAAGAGTCAATTCCATTTAAGTTAATTAATATTTATTTTCGAATTTCAATCAAATTTAGTTTAAAATATGAAATTATTAAAAAATTTTTACCCACCTTTGATAATAAAAATGGATACAGACCTCTAAATGGGATCCTATTATTCACTCTTAAAGATATCCGATTTATGAAAAGTATTACTCATGAAGAAAATTGTTTAAAAATTTTTAACTTATTGTTGAAATTCAATTCAAAATTGCCTATAGAAGTTAATAAAGAATATAATATTGCAGCAATATTTTATATCATTAAGAAAGAATTTGGAATGAGGGGAACTCAAGATAAAATTGCAGAATTTTTTGACACTACATCAGTTACTTTAAGGAAACGAATCAAATATCTCCAGAAAAATAAGCACTTGAAAGAGGAAATTGTAAATAAATTTTATTTTTTAAAAGACATTTCAATTTTTTGACCAAAAAACCATTCATTAATTTTTTTTCAAGACTCCGCAAATTAATCTTAGTGGCTTATCCATCTTTTGAGATAAGTTCCCAATCCACCGACAATAATTTATAGATTGATACGACATTATCCGCCAAAAAAAACTTA
>JAUWMK010000020.1 GCA_030613185.1 Promethearchaeum sp. | reverse complement strand
AAAATTGGAGATAATACTGAAATCGAATTGCAGTTACATGAAGGGAAAGTATCTGGAGTGTTAAATCAAAATAAAGATGAAAGTTTACTGAATAAAACTACTGTTATTTGTCAAGAATGTAAAAAAATTACTACACCGGTTAAATATTTTCGAAATCTCGACTATTGTCAAGCATGTGGAAAAGTTTTATGTGATACTTGTGGTCATTCAGAAGTTAAATTTGTTGCTTTAAAAACTCATTGGTGTTCTGAATGCTGGTCCCAAATCAAAATGAATAAAAAAGAGAAAAAGAAAAACAAAAATGCAATTAGTAAATTAAAGAATTCATTCATTGAATGGCAAATTTGCTGAATTACTATCTTTAAAAATTTTTTTTTCAGTAGTTTTTAAACTTAGATGACGATATTATGTTTTAATAAATCTTCAATAGGCTTCTTTTTAAATTAAGTAATAATAAGTATATAAAATAGAGATAAGGAATAGGAAGTAAAATGCCAGCAAAAAAGAAAAAGACTTCAAAAGCGAAAGCAACAGCAAAGAAGAAAGCAACAGCAACAAAATCGAAAGAAAATAATATTGAAAATTCGGATGTTGAAGATGATGAGCTTTTTAAGGAGTTATTAGAGGATGAAGATGATGAAGATGAAAAATCTGAAGAAGGTACAGAACAAAAAGAATCATCTGATGAAGAATCGAAAGATGGAATGCATACGATTCAATATAATATAAGAGATTTACCTGGAATTGGTGCCACAATTGCTAAAAAATTGATCGATGTTGGATATTCAACGGTAAATAGTATTGCAATTACTCCTGCTAGAATTTTAATTGAAGAAGCGGGTTTAGGGGATAAAACTGCTGCAAAGATTATTCAAGCCGCAAGAGAAGCTCTCAATATCGGCTTTAAAACTGCAGACACTGTATGGGAGAGAAGAAAAAATTTAGCTCGAATTAATACTAGTAGCACAGATCTTGATAATCTTTTAGGAGGAGGTGGAATAGAAACTGGAGGTATTACCGAATTTTATGGAGAATATCGAACTGGAAAGACTCAATTGATGCACCAGTTATGCGTAAACGTTCAACTTTCAAAAGAAGAAGGGGGGATTTCTGGAAAAGCATTATATATTGATTCTGAAGGTACATTTAGACCTGAAAGATTAATTCAAATGTCAGAAGCTAAAGGTTTGGATTATCGCGAAGTGTTAAAAAACGTAATTTATGCTAGAGCATATTCAAGCGATCATCAAATTATGTTGATTAAGGATGCCATGAAGATTATCGTTGAAAAAAATATTAAACTTATAATAGTTGACTCTTTAATATCTCATTTTAGGGCCGAATTTATCGGTCGAGGCACTTTAGCAACTAGACAACAGCTACTAAATTTACATTTACATGATTTACTTAGACTTGCAGAAATGTATCCCGAATTAGCTGTGGTTATCACAAATCAAGTTCAAAGTAAACCTGATACATTTTTCGGTGATCCAACTAGAGCCACTGGAGGAAACATAATGGCTCATGGGGCAACGGTTAGGATATATCTTAGAAAAGGTAAAGGGGAGCAACGCGTTGCAAAAATGATTGATGCTCCTAATTTACCTGAAGGAGAAGCTATTTTCGCCTTAACTGAGGGTGGAATAGTGGATGTAGATCACTAATTTTTTTTCTATACATGTTTTTGCAAAAATAGATGTTATATATTTATCAATTTTTCAAAAATCAATAAAAGGATAAGAAAAAAGATAAAATGCTTTAATTAATAATCTAGTAAAGATTTCCATCTACTTTGAGCTTTTAATTTCCAAGCGCGCTCGGCATATTCTTCTACCATCCGGTGTGTATTGAAATAAGTTCCCAATCTGATTGCGTGTTTCATACGTTCCGTCCAACCTTCGCGGTTATTATAATAAAGCGGTATAATTTCGCGTTCCAACTTGGTATACATGTCATTAGCATCGTAAGAATCAGGATATTGTGTAGCTTTCGGATCTTCGGGACCACAACCTATTGCCCAACCCGCCATTGGGTCGCGTTGATATCCCTCTATCCACCAACCGTCTAAAATACTGAAATTCATTACTCCATTAAGGGTGGCTTTCATTCCGCTTGTTCCCGATGCTTCCATATATCTACGTGGGGTGTTTAACCATACATCAACACCGCTCACCAATAGATGTGCTAAATCCATATCATATGCTCCCAAAAACACGACACCTATACCATAAGAATCATAAAGATAATCGGACATATCGCTTATCTGTTTAATAAATCCCTTTCCTTGTTCGTCTCTTGGATGAGATTTGCCAGCAAAGATAAATTGCACTCTTTTATTACAAATCTTGCCTAATTTTTCTACATCAGAGAATAGGAGCGTTGGACGTTTATATTCTGTAATTCTCCTTGCAAAACCAATGGTTAACTTTCGGTCATCAAGTAAAACCCAAGAATGGGATTTTTCATAATCCATCAATTCAAGTTTTGCTTGTTTATGTGCTTCCCATAATTCAAAGTTTCCAAAATCCCAGACATCATCGAGTTTTTTGTAATCAGTTGCCCATCCCGGAATTCTTTCATCAAAAAGTTCTTTTAGATGATTATTTATCCAAAATCCATTATGTACTCCGTTTGTAATACCATCGATTTCATAACCAGGAAACATTTTTCTCGAAACCGCAGCGTGTTTTTGTGCAACACCATTGCAATATCTGCTTCCGTTTAATGCTAGTAATGACATATTAAGGTCGTATTCACCACCTAATTCTTTATAATTTTCAGGTAAGCGATCTCTGAATATATCCTTTATTAAATCATAATTGAAATGATCATGACCAGCAGGGACTGGAGTATGCGTCGTAAAGATACATCTCTTCTTTACTTCTTCTAAATCCCCTTTGTATTTGTTGAGTAGTTCGAAAACACCAAAAGCCGCATGTCCTTCATTCATATGGTGGGTTTGTATATCTGTAAATCCTAATGATTCTAACATCTTTATTCCTCCCATGCCAAGAATCATTTCTTGAACTGCGCGTTGGAACGGAGTTGCATCGTATAATATATGTGTGAAATTCTTTTGCCAGTGTTCGTTGCCTTCGATATTCGTATCTAAAAGTATAACGGGGATAGTTCCACCGGTTATGCCTTTAATCGTGTACATCCAAGCGCCTACTTTGAATTTTTTCTCTTGAATGTCAAGTTCTATTATATTGGGCATTTTAACGAATTCACTTGAGAATTCCCATTGAATTTCACGTTCAATTTGTCTTCCTTGGACTACTTCTTGGAAGAAATAACCTTTATCGTAGCATAGAGTAACAGCTACAAGCGGTATTTCTAAATCTGCAGCTGATCGTAATGTGTCTCCCGCTAAAACGCCTAATCCTCCAGAATATGTCGGGATATCGCTTTCTAAGGCGATTTCCATACTAAAATATGCAATATTGCGTTGTTTTTTATCAATTTCGAACATTTACATGCCTCTTCAATAGTTTTTCAATCAAAATTTTTATTATGGGAAAAAATTACATAGTTTTCTACTATTACCTTTATTTCTTTCATTATTCCCTTTAATTTTTTCACTTATTTTGTAAAAATTGTATTTATCCAACTTTTCCAAGTTTTTTCTGAAATTGCCGGAAATATTTTAAAAAGTGCTTTAATAAGGGAGTCTGGAGAAAATTTTTGATTATTCCATTTTGTAAACCCATAACCCGGTGGTAATTGCTTGTTCATGCTTGTAAAGTAGTGTTTAATATAATAGAATAAGATCTTCTTAAGTTCCCCCATCGAACAGAAGCGTCCACTCGGCCCATTTTGATATTTTGAAATAATTTTAAAGAGTTCTTCAAATTTTGAAATGATTTGAGCATTATCTAATTTATTTGCTTCAAATCCTGAGTATGATGGATCTAAAATGTTATGAAAAATCGTTTGGTTTCCTAATGCAGCGCGGCCTATCATAAATCCATTGGTGTTGACATTTTTCTTAATAATATTAATATTGTTATAGGATTCTATAGATCCATTTGCAATAATTGGGATTTTTCCTTCAACAGCCGTGATAGCTTGTTCAAATGGTTTGAAATCTTTTTTAATAAGAGAAAAATCAACATTTTCCATTTTAACAGGTGCACGATTTACAGCAATCCATGCGATATTCTCCCCAAATTCTCTTCTAATCAGTGTACAAAGTTTTGTTGGGGTGTCCGAATTTAAAAATCCTTTTCTAATTTTGATTGATATTGGTAAGTTAGTATATTTAATTGCTTCAGATATTACTTTTATTATAGATTCTGGATCTTTTAGTAAATCCCCCCCGCGTCTTTTAGGAAGAACCTTATAACCTGGGCAGCAAAAATTCAAATCTATGAAATGAATCCCTATTTTACTTGCATAATTATTAATATATTTTACAGCTTTTTTTATTGGATCTCCTGGCCGTGCAATGATTTGTATACCGTCAAATACAGATTTTCCCGAAGGAGTCTTAATTTGTGAAATTTTTTTGATTTTTGCCCAATATTGCCAATTTTGGGCTTTAAGTAAATGTTGGGGTAATATTTTCGGTCTATATACAAGGCGCGCACCATTAATTGCCATTAACTCACGAATAATTGGATTCATTGTTATTGGTTCGATTGGGGCAAAAGCCATTATACAATTATCCATGTTGAGGTTTTTTTGATAAGAATCTGAAAATATTTTTTTAACATCTAATTTTACTATGGTTGCTCAACCCTTCTTCTTAAAATTAAAATGAAATACATTAAAAAATGTTAGTGAAATTAATTTATTAAGATTATAACAACATAAAATAATAGAGGTTTTAAATGAATTTTCCCATGCCCAACAGTAGTGTTCATCTTAATTTGGATTCATATTCAATAATGATGAATTTTGCTCAAGAAAATTCTCGCAAAGAAATAATTGGTGTATTTTTTGGTAAAATTAATGAAAATGGAAATGGAGATATAGAAATTTCGGAAGCGTATCCATTTAGAGTGGGTAAGCATACAGAAGTACATTTTAAAGACTCTGATTACGAAAAAATCCTGCCAATTATTAAGGATTGTTCCACTCGAAATTTAGAATGGCTGGGTTGGTTTCATTCACATCCTTTTAAAAGAGGGGATCATCTATACATGTCCCAAACAGATATTTCATACCAATTTCCTGCACAAATCCAAAATCCTTATTGGACCGCTATCGTTTGTAATCCACATCAAATTAAAGATTCTTCGACATTTAGAGGAATGAGGGCGTTTCGATTATTTTACAACTCTGATGATTTAAAGCTTACAAAAAAAGTGATTGAAGTCCCATTAAAAATTGAATAATTGGTGAATATAAATTTGAATAAGAACGAAAATCCCCCTATTGATAAATTTTTAAGAACTATGCTTAAAGTTGTTAAGGAAAAATCATCTATTATCAAGGTTCAAATTCCCCGGCTTCATAAATTGTGGATTCAATTCTGGGGTAAAACTCAAGTTGAGTTAAAAACAATTAGACCCGTATTTGTAGATGATGAACGATTTATTTCGGATTTAAAATATCGAATAGAAGTTGTAAGAAAATTACAATATGCTATGAATGATGGGTATTTTGCAGTAAAATCAATTATTGAGCCCATTTTTAATAAATATATCGATTCTGACTTAATATCTGAAGATTTTACTAGCAATGATTTAGTGGCTGCTAAATTAATGATAAGTGATCTTATTGTGGGGGCCCTACTTCAATTCATAGTATTAGACAAGAGTTCAATTCCAATTCCCTATATAATAATTGCAAAAAACAAAGCTTTGATGAAAATTAAAGCGTTATCCATTAGTAGAATCGTTGATGATCTGAAAAAAAATGGGTTTGAAGTATCAAATGAGTATGTTTCTTCCGTTTTAAACGATATGATCGAACTTGGGTATATATCCCGCGAAAAAGGAATAGATTCGGATGAGATTGAATATAAATTTGTGAAAGATTTTTCATTGTCTGTAGAAGGGCAAAAAAAATTTGATCAGAAGATAAAACCATTATTAGAATGGACTATTGCAATATGGAGGAGTCTTTTTAATATTAGATCATTAGACACTCCAATTCCTATAAATGATTATCCTCATCATGAATTCTTAGAAGAAACTGTAAGAAGGGCTTCTACACAAGGATTTCTATCAGCTCATAATGTAATGGAAAATATTGCCAATTACTATGAAATAATACTTGAAAAAAGTTTGAAAGTTCCTTAAATTAACACAATCATAATTTGGAAACTTTGGATAAGAATTTGGGAGTATCACAGTTGATATTTTTAATGGTTGCAATTTCTACTACTAATAATTGAATCGGAATAATAGATAAAATAGGTGTGAATGCCTCATTACATTCTGGTATGTCAATAGAAATGTCCAACTCTTCTACTTCATCATTAGTATTTTTTATTCCCAATATAGTGACTCCTCTTTTCTTCAACCGATGAATTAATTTAATCACATCATCATGTCTTGTTTTTGCTTCAATTCTAGGGATAATAGTGAGGACAAAAGTATATGGTGTTGCTAATGTAACAGGACCATGAACGTATTCTGCTGTTGAAAATGCTTGGGCGAAAATTTGTGCACCTTCTTTTAATTTCAATGCTGCTTCCATACAATTTGCATAATCCGGGCCTGCTCCAATTGTAAATGCATTTCTTCCAAATTTAAAAAAGGGTGCGATTTTTTGCATTTCCTTTCGATAATTAGGCAGGATAAATTCAATTAATTTTGGAAGTGATTTTAATTCTTGCCATAACTCATCAAACTCGTCCTTTTCCAATGATTTTCGATAATATCCTAAATCCAAAGTTAATGCAGCTAATGCTACTAATTGACTAACATATGTTTTTGTTGCTAAAACGCTTTTTTCGGGACCTGCCATTGTTAGAATTGTATTCTCCCCAGTTATTTTTGCTAAGGTGCTATCTGGGTTATTAGTTATTGAAATTACAAATGCACCGGCTTCTAAACTTTTTTTTGCAGAATAGACAGTTAAATCAGACTCTCCACTTTGAGATATACATATTACGCAATGTTTTTTTGCAATAATTGGTTCCACTAAATATTTAAATTCAGGTGCTAATTCACAATGTGCGGGGTATTTTGCAAATTGGGAAAACCAATAGGTTGAAACAAGTCCGGCATGATAACTTGTTCCTGATGCAAGGATGTACATACTTACACAATTAGAATCAATAATTTTTTTAGCAATTTCTTTTATTTTCTCGCGATTTTTTGCCTTGGAGATGGTTTTTTCAATACTTTTAGGAATTTCCCAAATTTCTTTTAAAGTTTTTTCGCCTAAAATTACATCATTTTTTGTTTCCATTATCCTAATAATAATAAATTTCCATTATCCCAAAAATCTTTTCCATTCAGATAATGGAAAATATAAAAAACAATCGTTTCTATTGAAGAATTACGAATAATTAGGTGATTTTTAAGATGGCAGAAAAAAAATTGGAAGACTTTACTATTGAATATTTTGAAGAAATAGGTGTTGATTATATACAATATCAATTTACTACAATTTTCGGAGTTTTGAAGGAAGTTGAGTTCCCAGTAAAAATTTGGGAAGAAATGAAAGATGGGACGGGCGTAGACGGCTCATCACTGGGATTTCTAAGAACAAGTCAAAGTGATATGCAAGCAATTCCGGATTATAATACGTTTTCAATCTTACCATGGGATACCAGAGTTGGTAGATTTATTTGTGATTTAACAGATAACGAGGGAAATGCTTTTCCGACATGCCCTCGGGGGATTTTAAAGAAGATCATATTAAAAGCAAAAGAAATGGGCTTTTTATTTAAAACTCGCCCTGAACTTGAAGTTTATTTCTTAACAGATGAACTTGAACCTGCCGATGATGGAGATTATATGTGTATTCCACCAAAAGATAGTTTACATTTTCTACGTCGAGAAATAACTGATGATTTAATGAAAATGAATATTGGTATAAAAACAATACATCATGAAGTCGGGCCTGGCCAACATGAAGTGGAATTTACTGCAAATAATGCACTTTATTCCGCAGATGATGTTCAAGCAGCAAAACAACTGTTTAAAATGGATGCTCTTGAAGAAGATACAATTTGTACTTTCATGCCAAAACCTTTTAGAGATAAAGCTGGTTCTGGGCTTCATATCCATCAATATTTAACTGATTTGAAAGGAAATAATGCTTTTTCAGATAAAGAAAAAGGTTTAAGTGATATCCTTCGCTGGTTTGTAGGAGGTCTTGAAAAACATGCGCCAGCGATATCCGCAATTTTAAATCCATCCACCAATTCATATAAAAGACTTGTCCCTCACCATGAGGCTCCCGTTCACATTGCATGGGGTGTTGGTAATAGAACTGCATTAATTCGAATTCCTGGTTATGAAAAAAGTGCAAGAATTGAATATAGGGCAGGTGATGGGACTATGAACATTTATCTTGGGTTTGCAGCACTTTTGGCTGCGGGTTTGGATGGGATAGAAAATAAGATCGAACCAAACAATCCTACAAAAGAGAATGTTGATTTATTAAGTGATGAAAAAAGAAAAGAGTTGGGAATAGAACAATTACCTTGGAGTCTAAAACGTGCTCTAATTTATTTTGAGACAGATCCATTAATGAATGACGTTTTCGGAGAAGATCTTATAAATGTATTCTTAGAAAAGAAGAAAAAAGAATTGACAGAGTACGAAATTGCGCAAAAAAATGGATTCGAATCAGATTGGGAGTTTAATTCTTATTTAGATTGTTAATTTTTTTTTTCTCATTTTTTATCTTTGAAAATAGGTCTTGTTTTCATCATCATTATTATTATCTTCATCATTTTTTCTTTCGCTGTAGGTTTTATCTTCCTTTTTTGGAAATTCTTCCCAATTATCATTATTAAGTGGCGCATTATCATCATAAATATCTGTTAAATTCGCTAGTTCCTGTAATTCTGGCAATTCTCCTAATATTTTTTGTTCAATTCGCGTAATTGCTTGTTTTCGTTTAATCCATTTGTTTAATTGCACCATTTCGAAAATTGTATAACTGAAAATTAATACCCACGTCAATCTACGTAAACCCATATAAATCCTCCAGAAAACAAGTAATCTGTCTTGTATGGGTCTAGTAGGTCCAGGATATTGTTTATAAAACCAGAAGAATACCAAATTTAATATCAAGATAGAAATGATTGTGAAAATGATTATTGATATCTGATTTATCATTTTATAATTTGTCATTGCTAAAGTTTGACGTTGTTGCTTAACTTTCCCTACATTTCTATTCCATCTAAAAATAATAATTAATTGAGCGAATGTAAAGGCGTTTATTATTAAAAGCACAACAAAAATCGCAATAAATTGAGCTATAACGCCTATGGGGATATGAAAGTTTAACAAAGGTTTAATTAGTAGAAATATAATAATTTCGATGAATGAAGATAAAAATGCAAAAATACCTCCAATGATTTGAATTGAACGGGCTTTCTTTGCAATATGCTGATAGGAGTTTAATATTTGAGAATAATCTGTGCTTGGAATATTATATGCGCCGTTTACACTTGGAAATACTCTCTTATTGTTAGGAGAATCTCCACTATTATTTGAATAATAATTTGGAGGGATATTTCCGTTATTTTTCTCATTCATTTTTTGTGTTCACCCTTTTTATTAACCTTATATTTTACATTTCCAATTCTGTTGATAATTTCATGAACCATTGAAACCTGCGTAAACCCCTGTTTGTTATATATACTTTTTGACGGATTCTTTCCTTACCCCATTTTTCTTCATTTAAAGTAATATAACGTGCGGATATCAATTGTTCCAAATATTTTTCTCCGATTATTGTTTTCAATCCTAAATTTTTATAGATTTTAGATTTGACAATGCCATCTTCATTTTCTGCTTTGATTAACTGTTCCAAAATTGACTGGATGATAATCAGAGCTGATCGATATTTTTTGGTCGAAGAAGGCATAATATTCCTATCTAATATATTTTATTTCTTTTATTTATTTCAATCCTTACGTACCATTGGTCTTTAAGAATTGAAAGTACTTTGAGCGAAGTTTATTAATATGGATTAAGATTAATTAAATTAAAACACCAAATAAAACTGTGAAAAATAGTGAAGAGAATCCTAGTTCTAAAAGGGGGAGGTGTTAGAGGAGTTTTGCAGCTAGATTCTTTAAGAATAATTGAAAAACATTACAAAAAACAAATTCATGAAATTTTTGATTTGATAGTTGGGACCTCAGTAGGTGCTATAACAGGTGGAGTATTATCATTAGGTAAATATCCAGCAGGTGATTATACAGAATTGTTTATTAAATATCTTCCCTTAATCTTTAAAACTTACTGGTGGCGAGGAATTCTTGGTCCAAAATACATTAGAGATAACTATTACACGATGTGGGAAAATTTATTTGGAACCAAGAAAATTAAGATGAATGCATGTAAAACAAAATATATGGTTGCAAGTGTTAATTTATGCGATAATCGTACCCACTTTTTTAAATCTTGGGAAGAAAAGGACGGAAGATTAAATCTCCGTGATGCAATTGCCAAATCCTTTGCAGCACCTTACTATTTTGGCCAAATTAATGATAGGGCTCATAAAGCTGTTTGGGTAGATGGTGGTGTGGGAAATGCTAATTCCCCCCTTGATATGGCATATACAGAAATGATAAGATTGGGCTGGGATAAAGAACCAGTTAAATTTCTATTGCTCGGCACAGGAAAAGTAGATCTCTCCATTCCATACAAGAAAGCAAAGACTTTGGATGATTTTCACCAAATTCTCCAATATATGAGTCCGTCTGAAGGAGGTCTAGCTCGGATACAATCTACAATTGATCAAATATCCCGGATGCGGATTATCGCCAAAGCTAACCCATTAATTTCATTCAAATACTACGATATTGACATCGGCAAAGAGTATGATGGAATAGATAAAATAAAATTTATGCGCGAATATATCGCGTTCGGGACTATGTTATCAAAGGAAGTATCTCAAGACCTAAAAAACAGTGAGGAATTCTAAAAAAAAGTGAAGAAAAAAAGACACTCAGATCGAGCGTCGGAATCTAACATTTTTACTTATTTTTTCTTTTAAATTTTCTAATAATTAGAGATGCTGTTATCACACCAATAATTCCAATTAGAAATGGTGTATAGCCATCAATGTTTGATAATATTCCTCCTCCAATAGTGGAAGGATCTGCATACGCTGTGAAAGTTGGGTCCTGGTAAATGCTTTTACCTGCCCATTCGGGGAAACAGATTGCGTACAAGATGTTTCTTTTTGCAACAGTAATTTCTATTTTCTTTCCTTCAAGATCGAATTTTTCATTTGCGTAATCAATCCGCCATTGAACCATTGCTCGATTTATTGAATTCAAGAAATGAACTGCTAAACCATCAATTCGATTAAGTGCATGAGCTTTCAATCTAACACTTGGGTATAATTTTACTGGGGCAAACATTGGATTATCTTCATCACCATCTAAAGTATAATTGGGTTTGCTAGCAAAATCAATTCCGAATGAAGGTTTATTACCTGTTCTTCAGTCTAATCTGGTCACATTATAATCGGCAGTCGCACCATCAACCGGTTCATTATTATCGTCCAAAATTTCAGAACCATCTTGTTCCGTCACAGTTGCTGCAATAACTGCGATTCTTGCATAATTTGTTACAGCTAAACCAAATCCAAGATGATCATCATCTCCATCCAAACGATCTTCAATAGTTGTAGCATTATCATATCTTGAAATATTATTGTCTGTCCATAGTAGATCGAAGAATTCTCCTCCAATTGAATCAGTATAGGTTTCATCATCATTAATTATCCAGAGATCTGTAATTGGACCAATATCATATTCTGTTGTTGTTGTTATATTAACTGGTTTATTTTCAAAAAGTGTTCCTGTGATTGTATAGCTAAAATTTAGATAAGCGAGTGATGTAAAAGCCACAGTTTTTCCAATTAATTCTGTTGCATTAGTAATTGCTCCAAAATCAGCATCTTCATTCATATCATGCCATACAACAAATAAGTTTTCATAATTCATTCCGAATTTATAACTTACCTCATCACCATCTACAGTTTTTTCGGGGAGTACAGGGGTTGATTTTATTTTGATTGTTTCATCAATTGGACGATATCCTAATGACCAATTTAAGCGATTGTTGAGTAAATATTTGTGATATTGACTATGTAAACTATCACCATAGTATAGGGAGTCATTTTTATCTGGAACTCCATTTACAGAATCATCTTCTTGATATGCAACTAAACCCGCAAAGGAATTTTGCACTATCACATGAGCCCCAGAAGGAGTTCTAAAATGTTGCTGCATAATTTGATACGGAGCACATCCAGTAAAGTTTGCATGTTCACCATATAATGTATAACTTTCTAAAGCCATGAATATGGTTTGAACCTGCCCTAAGTTCATATATGCAATGTAATAATTTGCATCAATTTCAGGAGTTGGATCATCCCCTGTGTCATTTAATTCACTTGCATATGGTCCTGGAGTGTAATCTTCTATAAGTTTTCCGCTCAGAACATCATAATTAATCCCCCACATTTCTTCAATAAACCGATGACCTGTTTCTAATGATATTGGGGATGGTTCCAATGCGAGCGCTGAACTTGCTGATATTAAAAAACTGAATATAAGCAGTAGGCTCGTAATAGTAATGTTTTTTTTTTTCATGAATTTCACCAAAGTTGTTTTAGAACATTTTTTTGTTCTGAATTAAGAAAAAAAAATTTGATATATAAATTGTTATGAACCTTTGGTTCCTTTCGGGAGAATGATCTAGGAATTTTTGAGTCAATAAGTATAGATTTATTTTAAGAATGAAAATTTTAATAACTGGAGCGCGTGGTTTTTTAGCAGACTCATTAATTCCAATTCTATTAAAGAATCACGATATTTTTCTAACTTCACTTCATTCAGACAGATTAATCTTGGGACATTCTATTATTCCCTTAGATTTATCAAATTTCGATCTAACGAATAAACTAATCAAAAAAATTAGCCCAGATATAATTATCAATACTGCAGCAATATCTCTACCCGATTGGGCAGAAAATAATAAGGAAAAAACTTATGCTGCTAATGTTATTGCAGTAGAAAATCTCGTTAAAATTTGTAGTTCACAAAATCCTAAAATAAAACTAGTTCAAATAAGTACAGATTATGTTTTTTCTGGGGAAAATGCATCATATAATGAAAAAAGTAAACCAAATTCAGTAAATTATTATGGGCAAACAAAATTAGAGGCAGAAAATATTATTTTAGAAGCATATAAACTACAAAAATTAGAAAATTTCTTAATTTGTAGAACAACACTTCTTTATGGCCTTGCTAAACCATTTCATAGGGGAAATTTTTTCATAAATACTTATAAAACTCTAAAAGATAACCAAAATGTTAAAGCTTCGACTTCAAATATAACTTGTCCTACCTATGTGAATGATCTGGCGCTTTGTTTAAAATTTCTAATAGAAAATGACCATTCGGGGATTTTTCATACTGCCGGTCCTGAATCTATTAGTAGGTATGAATTTGCCAAAAAAATAGCTAAAATCTTTGAATTTAACCAGAATAGTATAATTCCCTCTGAATTTCATACTCAAAAAGCTAAAAGACCTAATAATTCAACGTTGGATACATCCAAATTGAAAAAATTGCTCCCTTTTAAAATGAAAGAAATTGAAGAAGCACTTAATGCATTGAAAGAAGAATTATCGATTACATAATATAAAATACTCTAGATTTTATTTCATTTCTATGGTTGAGAAGCAATCATTTAAAAATACTGAAATTGATCGGAACCACACCTATGATGATCAAATAAAAGAGCCCATCCATCAAAATAAAATTAATACTCAAAACTTTTCAATTCAAGAAAATCAAAAGAATATCACTTCATCCAGAAGAAAAACGTTCAAAAAAAAATTTATTATTATAGTTTTATTCCTAATATTAATAATTTCATTTTTTGCTTTTCTACAACCAATTCACCGTGGTATTTTTCTATTAGCATTAATCTTCTTCTTATGTTTCTGTCAAATTGAAGAAAATACTAAAAAAAATTCATGCGAAGATATTAATGAAAATAGGAGAAAAAAAAAAGATGAAATAAAAGCCCATGAAATTCAACCTTATGATGAATCAAATTTGGAAAGAAATTTAAGATATCGCTTTTTTGGCTGCAAGCATCACTGTTAGTGATTGAACAAGATTAAATGATAGAATTTGAGTTAATATCTCATTGATATATGGTCCCAACAAACGTTAGATACATTTTGCTAAGGTAGGTGATTTATGGATCATATAAATTAAAAAACCAAAATAAATAATGTATTTCTATGGAAGAAGAACATTCGGATAAAAATATTGGAATTGATTGGGGAGGCACTTATGATGAACAAATAAAAGATGGAGGGGAACAAAATAAATTTGATGCCCAAAATTTTGAAAGAAATGAATCTGTTCCTTCAAATCAAGAAAAACAAAAGAAAATTGTATCAACTCCCAAAAAATCATCTAAAACGAAAATAATTACTAATATTCTTATAATTCTAATTTTATTATATTCATTATTAGTTTCTATTACATCTCAACAGCCTGCAATTTTTTTACCATCTCTAATCATCTGCATATGTTTATGGCAAATCGGAAAAACCACTAAAAAGAAACCATATGAATATCTTTATGAAGAAAATGAAGGAAAAAACATTGAAATTCAACCTTCTTATGTGCCAAATACAAGATATAATCAAGCATATGTTCCAAGCTATGGGATTCCATCTTCAACTCAAAAAGCTACTTTGGACACCACTCACTCAAAAACAAAAATTTATAAAAATTTCCAAGAAGCGGCAGAATACAATACACATTGGTTAAATAGTGAAACCCAAACTTTAAATATGGATCCTGATGATGAAATAATTCTCAGCCACTGGACTCCATTAAGAATCACAATGAAAACATCGCTTGGGGATTCGATTAAAAACTTTCTAATGTTAACATTATATTTTGGGATATATGCATTAATTACATACTTCTTCATATCAGAAGATAGGGCAAATGGAAATTTTGATGCAACAGTTCAAGCCTTATTTTTCCCAATTGTTCCTTACGTTATTGTATGTTATAGAAAATTTGATAAATATTTAAAAGCTGTGTTATTCTCTATTCTGTTGATGTCTGTGTTATATCTTTTAATGATTGATGATATTATCACCGAAAGAGGGATTCCGTTTTTAAAATACTTTATTTTTCTAGATGAATCTTTTCCCTCATTAATTAATTTCTTAGAACAACCAAGTGGAGATTTAGAATACATTGAATTTACAACTAAATTGCTTGTGATTGTATTTCTATTTGAATTTATTATTATGATCCTATATTCATTTGTAAAAACAAGACCATATGTATCCATGGTAATATCCAGAAAAGCTGTTTTTATTAGGGCTAAAACAAAGAAAAGCATTTGGGATATTATAGTTAATATATTCTGGATATTCCTTAATCCTTTTAATATAAGTCAATATAAAGATGTCCAAAATCGAATTCGTTATAATAAGATGACAGCCAGTGAAGGTCGTCATCATGATTTTAGTAAAATTGAACCAAAAGATATTGAGAGTCTAAAAAAGAAGAAATATCCTACTGGTCTTTTGATTACTCTGTCAATTATAATAATGGCTATAGGGATCGCTGCGATTTCCATTCATATTATATTCGGAGTTTTAATCATTGGGATCAGTATTATTACCTTTATTAACACAAAAAAGAAGAAGGACAAATATAAGATAATTATTGACGTGAATCGTTCACAAATTGAAGGTTCATGGATATTAAGCCACAAAAGCGATATTTTAATATTTGAGAGAGTTCCCGAATCGATGGCGAAATTTTTCCAACCATTAAAAAAAAAAATTCATTAATAATAAACAAATAAAAACATGAAAACATAAAAATAATTAACAAATAAAAACCTAAAATCATAAGCACTAAGCTTTCTTTGAAAATATTCAATGAAAAAAAATTTCTAAAAACGCAAAAATGTAGAGCTGAAGAATAAAAAATGGCTGAAACCACCGAAAATGATATCATGAAAATCGCAATCATCGGACTTGCAAATGCAGGTAAGACGTCAATTGTGAAAAATGTTCAGAAAACATATCACATCGGGCAACCACTCTCTCCAACGAAATCTGTTCAAAGATCAGTTTTTAAGATATTTGGCGATAATGCTATAATTTGGGATTACGGAGGGCAAGAAGAATATCGAAATTCGTATTTAAATAAACCTGGAAGATTCCTTTCGGATATTCGCTACCTATTTTTTGTCATTGACATTCAAGACCCAGATGGTTTTGATCAATCTTTAACTTATTTTTCTGACGTGTATGACTTCATTCATGAACACACACCTCAATTAATAGTTTCGATAATGCTCCACAAGATAGATCCATTGATTGCCAAAAATCCCGAAATAAAAGAAAGAGTGAAAAGTTTAAAGCGGAAATTTGGGGCAATATTGGTAAATCGCGAAGTTGGATATTATGAAACATCCGTGTATGATGCACTTTCATTATTGACTTCCATCTCGATCCCAATTCTGGGAGATCTACCTATCTACAATAAGATTAGTGTCTTATTTGCGAATTATGCTATTAAGAATTCAGTTGATTACATGAATTTAACAGTTGATAATCTGCTTGAATTAGGTAAATTTCGAATTTACAGAAAGGATCAAGAGTTTTTAGAAGCTTCAATGGAATTTTATAAGGAATTTGGTAATCTAGAAATAGATTCAAAAATCAGAAGTTATAATTTTGAAGGATATAGATTTATCATTGTTCAAGGAAAAGTTGAAGGATACGAATATATATTAAATGTTGCACATCCTTTGGCTGTTGATATGGAAATGCCAACTGAAGAAAGTTTAAACCAGATATTAAAGGAAATAAACAAATTATTTATTGAATATCATCCCTTACTAGAATAATTTTAATCTAATTTCTGTTATTTTTTCTATTATTTTCTCGGAGCATAGAAATATTCATTTGCAGAGCGTTGTCGTTTGTCAATTGCAGAGTCCTTTTTATTAATACGAGCACGGCCTGTTTCTTCATCTCGACGAAATGTGATATCCAAGATTTTCAAAAATTCATTCATGCCATCCCTTTTACTTAATGGACCAATGGTTTTCCCATTTTTACCGGGAATACCTGTAAAAAGAAGTAAGCGATCGGATAAAGCATCAATAATTGCAATGTCGTGTTCAATTACAATAGTTGTCGCGGAGTTCCTTTTAGTAACAGCGCGAATAATTGAGCTAATACGCAATCTCTCTTCTACATCCAAGTACGCGCTCGGTTCATCCAAAATATACAATTCAGCGCGTTTTGCTAGACATGAGGCAATATACAATCTTTGTAATTGGCCTCCCGAGAGTTCCTTTACGGGGGTCTCAAAATATTTATCCACACCCAGAGGGGTATAAAGCAAAAGTTTCATATTTTCGGAGAAATCATAATTTTGAGAATTTTCCATTATAAAATCTTTAGCGTTTCCTTCAAAATCTTGCGTGATATATTGTGGCTTATAAGATACATAACGATTAATTGTTTTAAATACACTATCTTCATCTGGTTTTATTTCTCCCGTTATTATTTTAGCAAAAGTAGATTTTCCGGTTCCATTTTCTCCTACAATACCGAGAATTTCACCTTCATATATTGTGCCTGATCCAACATTCAATCGAAATCCATCAAATGTTTTTGCTAATTTATCATAATTAACAAAAATCCTAGCATTTTCCCAAGATCGATCTGATACACTCCTTTTAAATCCGATTTTCTTCTTGCGGAATTGAGTATTTTCAGTTTTTAAAAATCCATTTAGATATGAATTTATTCCATTTTTAGTTGTTTGAACTCTGGTTAAAATTCCAAATTCATGCGGGACCCCGTAAAAAAGATGAATAATATCGCTCATATAGTCTAAAATTGCCAGATCATGTTCAACAACTAATATTGGATATTGATTATTACTTCCAAACCCTCTAGCACGAGCTTGCAATAATTCTGCTAATTTTATGCGTTTGGCTACATCTAAAAATGTGCATGGTTCATCTATCAGATAACAATCTGCATTTTGAATAAGAATTGATGCAATTGCAAATCTTTGTAATTCACCGCCAGAACATTGCTCCAAATATCGATCAGCAATAGCATTAATATCCAAATCATCCATAATGCGATTGAAGTAATTATTATTAATATTTTTTTGATTATTAAGAATTTTACTTACATTTTGATTTTTATATTTATGAAAAAGTATACGAAGAACTTGTTCTTTATAGGCAACATTACGTTGACCATTGTAAACCTCTTTAAAATGCATTCTCATTTCATTTTCTTTTATATGTTTAATTAATTCTTGCCATTTTATCTCTTTTTGATGAAGATCACCAAAATTCATCTTCAAAGTACCTGCAAGTATATTTAGAATAGTGGATTTTCCAATTCCATTAGGTCCACACAATCCTGTAACTTTTCCAGGTAATAGTGTAGGAAATCCAGATAATCGAAAACCTCGATTTTTTTCATTGGAAACAATAGGTGTCTGTATTCTATCGGTTTTTTTTGGGTATTCATGAGTAATTAAATCATCATCTGGTTCATCCAATAAAAAAATAGAATATATTGCATTTCTTGGGCAGACATTTAAACATATACCACATTTTATGCAAATTTCGTCGATTATGATCATATTATCAGTCGATTTTTTATAGCGAATGGGAACCTCATCTTTTTTATGATGTTGTTTTTTCCTTTGATTACTGATAGATATTGGGCATTTTTTAACACATGGCTGCCCACAAGAGTTTAGAGAACATAGATCATAATCGATCAAGAAAACTTTTTTCATTCCTTATCACAGTTAATGTAAGGTTCTTGATTATTTTTTCGTTTTATTTATGATATATAATTAAGGATAGAGAAACATCTCACCGATATCTGGATTTATTGGTTTTTTTAAAGCAAAAGGAAATTTTTCAGTGTCTTTAATATCTAACGGATTAATCATAAAAACTCCGCCATTAATTTTATGGAAATGTAAGTTTTTTAGGATTGTATTTGAATATTTATTTTTAGATGCCATTGTGAAAAGAATAACTGCACATTTTCTTTCTTTTGTAGCCTTTAACATACTTAAAATTAAGAGATAATAAATCTCTCTAAGATACTCTTCCATTGATATCTTAGTATGATCTATTATTATTTCACGTACAATTGCTAATGGGATTCTAAAGCCAAATTTTTCAAAATATATCCACTGCCGAAGAAAACTTCCAAACCCGATTAGTTTTTTATTCTTAAATATCAAAATATAGGTTGGGAACATATCTTCTCTAATTGGTTTTTCTCGAAAATGATGCCATAATTCTTTAGTGAAATGATTGAAACCGTTAAATTGCTGTTTTGATGCATTATTAAATAATGATCGTGATGTACTTGAATATTTTAATGATTTTGAATGGTTTTCGTTAGAATGAATTATTCTAACATCATAATTTAATTGGGTCAATTTCTTTTTTATTCGTTGTAACTGAAAATGATTATGCATTTCATAAAAAAGCAACATTGGTGTAAAAGGAAAGATAATTGGAAAAAATTTTATTAGACGAAGATTTGGTTTGAGAAAAATTTGGAATTTTTCAAAATCTTGCCATCCTAGAGGAATATAAAGCTTTTTTCGAGCATAACCTTTAGGATCCGCTACTAAACTTGAAAGATTGCACTTTTGCGAATTCATAAATTTCAATGCTTGTTTCATTAATTCATTTGCAATACCAATTTTTCTATATTTAGGTAATACAGCTACGTCATTAATTGAACCAGTTTTATAGGTTTTCCCATTGAAATAAAGTTCTTCGATTGCACAAAATACTGAACCGATAATTTTTCCACCATGTTTATCAGAAGCAATTCTTATTTCTTTAAAGCTACTTCCAGGACGATTTACATATCGCCATAGAATTTCATTAGGTGTTCTTAGAAATCCAATTCCAGATCCATGAAAGCTAATGTTAAATAACTCTGCTAATCCTTTTTCATCACCAGAATTATAAGTGCGGTATTCGATTTCCATGAAAAATTCCTCTAAAATAGAAAAAAACTAAAAATTACTCGTTTCTTGTTTAAATTCATGGGTGTCGATAAAAGCTTGAAGCTCTGAGAATTCATCCGGTAGTCCAACTCTAACTCCTGTCGCTTCAATTTCCATTGCGCTTAGGGAGGCAGCGATGATAGCTGTATCATGAAGGCTTTTATTTTCCAAAACCCCGTAAATAATTCCACTCATTGTAGCATCACCCGCGCCAGTAGTATCCATAACATGGATTTTCGGAGGTTTTGTTTTAATCAGTGTCTTTCCATCGGATATCCATTGGCCCTTATTACCAAGTGTCAGATTAACAATTTTAACTCCCCAAGTAAATAATTTTGCCATTGCAGCATGAAGATCTTGTTTTATACCGGTAATTTCTTGAATTTCTTCATCATTAAGACTTGTTATATCTGCAAAATGCATTAACTCAATCGCATCACTTAATCTTTTTTTAATTATTGAAATAGATGGAGCTGCAGCAATTATTCCACCTGTAGATTTGGTGAATTCTATGCATTTTCTTATTGATCCAATGCCTTTATCAGAAGTTAAACTCGTCCATACAAAACATCGCGTGTTTTTAAGCATTTCAATTGGAATATTTTCTTGTGAAAATAAGTCATTTGCACCCTTATACGCAAGAATTGAGCGATCTTTATAAGCGGAATTAATTAAAATAACTGAATGTGCAGTAGAATCTTCAGAAAATATTTTTACTCCTGAAGTGTCAACTTTATGATTCTGCAAATCTACTAAGCAAGTATCTCCTGCCGTATCATCTCCTATTCCCCCGATATATGCAGTTTTAAAACCCAAATTTGATAAATCACAAGAAATATTTGCAGCTGAACCTCCAGGATATGATTTTACTGTTTTTACATTAAGTTTGCTAGAATTTTCTATACAAATATATTTCTTTTCAATTTTGTCTCTGTCTATAATATCCAATCTCATGATATCATCCACTTCAAATATTAGATCCAAAGTACATGATCCCAGACCTACAACATCGTATTTTTTGACTTCATCACTCATTTTTTCGACCTTGTCTATTATTTAATTAACCTATATATTAAAATCGTTTATTTTTTTGATGATCAATCTTTTATTTTTTATGAATGAACTCGATGAACTCCATGAAAAATACATCAGTCATGCAATTTTATAATATAATAATTGGACGTTATAATGAATTAGGTTTAAAATCCAAGAAAGTACGTGCACGGATGGAATATTCATTATTAGACCACATTAGTAAAGTTTGTAAGCGTGAAGGTTTGAACCTCATTTCTTCATATAGGAGATTTGGAAGATTAATCTTTTATTTTCAGAATGAACAAATCCCTAAATCGTTAGAAGTATTTAAACATATTATCGGTTTGCACTCATTTTCCCCGGGATTTTCAGTTGATCCCAATTTTGAAATTATACAGGATTCTGTTCTCAAACTCGCTTCATTTTATATTAAAGATAAGGATTCTTTTGCAGTGAGGGCAAGCCGAATAAAACCCTTTCCTAAAACTTCTATCGAAATTGAAAGAGAAATTGGGGGATCAATTTATGAAGATTTTTCTGCAAATGGAAAGACTTTGACTGTGGATTTATCCAATCCAAAAAAAACAATCTATATAGAAGTTAGGGAGAAGCATGCCTATATTTATACTGAAAAAATGCCCACAATATGGGGAGGGAACCCTATTGAAACAGATAAGGCAATTCTAGCTCTCTTCCATGGAAAAAAAGGAGAAAATGTAGCATCGCAACTAATGTTAAGAAGGGGTGCTATTGTCGAACCGGTTTTAATTTATGCAGATTCATTAGGTGTATCAAGGTATAATGATAAATATAAAAAAATAATTCAAAATATTGAGCAAAACGCTAAATTCCTTTCTGAATCTATGAAATTAAATATCTTAAATGCTGAACCATTAATAAAACAAATCCAACAAGATAATATTCCTGAACTTGAATTGGAGTATTATTATAAATATGTTCATATGGTCCTAATGGAAAATTTAAGAAAGAATCTTAATGCATGTGGACAAATTGTTTATAAAAAAAAGCGCCTTTTCTTTAAAGGAATTATTACTTCAATAGATCTATCGGATGAATTCTCATATTTTGTAGGACAGCAAATCACTCCTGTTCATTTTATGCCGCTTATCGGATTATCCAAGAATATGATTAATGATTTAGATATTCGTTTGCGCGAAAATTATAATACAAATAATCCTTCAAATCAACATCAAAAAACTGAAAATGAAAAGAAAAAATCGAAATTTTCTCTGGGACAAACCGTTGCTTTTGAAACTATAGGTCAAAATGGTGAAACAGATAATAAATTAATAACTAAGGATAAAAACTCTGGAGATTTGATTAAAAAATTACACGAGATCACATCGTATTTCGAAAAAGATCATATCGACTCGCTTATTAATCAAATTTTGAATCATAGAGAGATCCTAGAAATTCAAGGTAAAATATTGAAGGAATAAAAGAAAAAATCAACAAGAATTGAAAGAATTAACCAAAAAATCAGAAAAAGACACTCCTTTAAAGTTTTATTTATTTTAATTAATCTTCTTCATTACTATTCGAAGTCTAATTTTATATAACATATTCAAAAATGAAGCTTTTTTAACATCAAAATTTAACTATATATAAAATGACAACAAAAACAATAAGAACATATTATTATATATGTCCTAGTTGTGGAAATAAGGGCGCAATTATTAAATCAAGGACGACATTTTTGGATAGTCTCGATCTAGAAGATTCCGATTATCCTAGGTGCCTAAAATGTAGAGTAATCATCTGTGGTCATTGTGCTAAACATGGATTATGCATAAGTTGTTATAACAAACTTACCCCTGAATTAAAAAAAACCTTAGATACGATACACTTTGTTAGTAGATTTATTCCATTTCTTATCTCATTAATCAGTTTTATTTTCTTATTATTTATTTTTCCTAATGGGCGTATTTTTATATTTTTTATTGGTGCTATTATCCTAGCATGGATACTTTCAACTATAGCTAAGTTTATTGAATATCCAATGCTAAAATCAAGGATTAAGGTATATTTTCAAAATAAAAATTCAAAGGAAGTTAAAAATTTGTTAAATAGTAGACGTTATTCCATTCAATATGATACTGATATACTAAAACTAATTCCTGATCTAAAAAAAGAAATTTTAGAAATGAGTAGAAAGTATAAAAATAGAAGATTTAATCTTAATTTTATGGGATTAAAATCTAACATCTCGTCCCCTGAAGTTATAAGAAAAGTTATACTTGAAATGATCAGCAACAATGAAATTAATGCACAATTCGATCATACTCATCAATATTTTACATTTTATTAGTAATGAAAATTATTCTAAGATTGAGATTTCCAACTGTGAAAATAAAACAATGTTACCTTATCAAAAAACTATTCTAAAGAAGAAACAACATTATATATTGGAAAAAATCTCTGGAATATCAGATGATAATCTCCCTTTTGAAGCCTTTCTACTTTCTAGTGATCGAAAAAAATCAAAACTTAAAATTGCACATTCTAGTGTACCACAAAAAGTATCGAAATTTGTTTCAAGTTCTAAGGGAATAGCAGGAATTACAGGAGGTTTTTACGAGCTTTCAAAAAACAAACCCCCTTTAGATTGGGTTAAAATTGAAAATGAAACGGTTCAGAAGATGACCAAAGAAAGCCGCCCATGTATTAATTTTTCAAAAGAAAGGATCAGTATAGATTTTCCAAATGAAATTAAATATAAAGAAAATATCCTTCAAGCTGGACCTCTTCTTTTAAAAGATGGTATTATACAATCAGATTTCACCGAATTTGTAATAAATTCTCATGAATTCGAATCTGATATAACTGCAGACCGACATCCGCGTACAATTTTCGGTTTTAATGATAAATATTATTTTTTTCTAGTAGTTGATGGTAGAACCCGTAAAAGTTCAGGATTATACTTGGAAGAATGTTGCGAATTAGTACAACACTTAGAATTTACCAGTGCAATAAATCTTGATGGGGGTGCCTCAAGTACTCTTATTGAAGATAATCATTTAATTAATCATCCCAGAATAAAACTTAGTGATAAATTAAGCATTCCTGTATATCGATCGGAAAGGAAAATTCCGACTGCTTTAATTATCGTTTCCGATAATTTTTTGTAATAATATGGCAATAACCTTTTTTTTTTTATGTTTAAATACATTAATCTTATATATTTGTTTTTTTTTCAATGTTTTAGTATAACTTTTATAGAAAATAGATCAATATTAAAATGTGATTAAAATGCAAGTTAATGAAAAAGCAGATTTATGTAGCTGTAATGAGTGTTATTACTTCTTTAACTGTAAAACAGAAGGGACTGATGTCAAAGAATTTTGCTTAACTAATCCCAAGGCATTAGGATATTGTGAGTTATGGGGCGGTGCAGTAAAGAACTGTGACCCTTGCCATGGATTTACTCCCATAAAAAAATAATAAAAAAAAATAATCCATTTTTTTATTATATTTTTTTTTGAAGTTCTTTAATTTACGATTTTTTGCTATATTTTGAAGAAGGTCATTTCTTCTACTCAACTCCTTCGCCATTTTCATCTTTAACATGGTTTTCACATATAAAAAAGAAAAGCTCCT
>JAUWMK010000130.1 GCA_030613185.1 Promethearchaeum sp. | reverse complement strand
TCAAGACTCCGCAAATTAATCTTAGTGGCTTATCCATCTTTTGAGATAAGTTCCCAATCCACCGACAATAATTTATAGATTGATACGACATTATCCGCCAAAAAAAACTTAGATTAATTTGCGGAGTCTTGTTTTTTTTATAACATTTCTTTTGTATTTTGGTATTTTGATTAGATAAAATTCTCTAGGAAATTATCCAAAACCTTGTTATATTCTTTTTTACTAAGAGAACTTGCCATATGCCCTACGTCATGGATTATATGATCCTGAATATTCGGATATTGTGCCATTAAACGCTGGTAATATTCGGCTCCTAAATAATTAATATTAGAGAAGACTAAATTCATTTATAGTTTTTTTGAAAAACAAAAACATAGACCGAAATAATTAGATATTAATAGAATAGAAAAAGAGTATATTTTAAATTAAATTTGAAATAGATTTCAATAAGGTAATAAAAAATGAAAAAGTTAAATCGGAGAGTTGCCGTTGTTGGAGCTGCGATGTCGAAATTTGGTATCAACTATCCTCGACTTCGTTCAATTGACATGTGGCAAGAAGCATGGATTAATGCAGTTAAACTTACAGATAAAGGAATTTCACCAAAAGATATTGATGAGCTTTTTCTGGGGAATTTTACTGCAGATTTATTCAACCATCAAGGCCATATGGCACCTCAAATGGCAGATTTAGTAGGATTAGTTCCAAAACCTGCTTCTAGGTTTGAAGGTGCTTGTGCAAGTTCTGGTATTGCATTTAGACAAGGAGTAATGAGTATTGCTTCTGGAGTTAATGATGTTGTTTGCATTGGTGGGGTTGAACAGATGAATGAATTGAATACTGAGGGTGTAACCGGAGCTCTCGCAGCAGCAGCTGATACAACTTACGAATATTTTGCAGGGGCAACTTTTCCTGGATTATATGCTGCTATTGCAAATGCTCATTTTCATGAGTTCGGAACAACACCAAAGGATCTTTGGAATATTGCTATTAAAGCTTATGAAAATGGTCATGAAAATCCGTTCGCTCAAGAACAGCATACTTTAAAGGAAATAATGGAAAATAAAAAGAATAAAGCGATCAAAAGGGGTAAACCGGTACCCGAGTGGAAGGATGAGTATGATTTCCTAGGATCCAGATCAAATCCGATGATTGCATATCCATTAAGGTTATTTGATTGCAGTTTGATTACTGATGGGGCAGCATGCGTATTTTTGGCTTCTGAAGAAAATGCATACAAATATACTGATAATCCTATTTGGGTTAGTGGAATTGGGCAAGGAAGTGCATCATTAAGTCTTCATGATCGAGACGGGGGTTTATTAACTGGATTAAATGCTACAAGAGAAGCAGCTCGTCAAGCATATGAAATGAGCGGGCTTGGGCCTAAGGATATTCAAATAGCAGAGGTCCATGATTGCTTTACAATTGCAGAATTGGCAGCCCTTGAAGATCTTGGATTTTATGAACCGGGAAAAGCCGCTACAGCGATAAACAATGGAGAGACTAAGCGTGATGGAATTCGACCGATTAATACAAGCGGTGGTTTGAAAACAAAAGGTCATCCTGTAGGTGCTACTGGTGTGGGGCAAATAGTTGAAGTATTTAAACAAATGCGCGGAATTGCTGAACGAAATCGACAAGTCAAAAAGGATATAAAGATCGGAATGTCCCACAATGTCGGTGGCAGTGGAGCTACAGTAGTTGTGAACATATTTACTAAGGAGAAGATCTAAAATGAGTGAAGAAAATTTGGTTACGGTTGATAAATACTTTAATTTCTTAAGTGAAAAGAAGTTAATGGGATCAAAATGCCCTAAATGCGAACACATTGATTTACCACCTCGTCGTTTATGCTCAAAATGTCTATCTGAATCAGAATGGATTGAGCTTTCAGGAAAAGGAGTATTAAAAACATTCTCTTCGATTTATGTTGGAGCAAAAGCAATGACTCAGAAAGGCTATAACCGTAAAAAACCCTATGTTTTTGCAGTTTGTCAAATGGATGAAGGATGCTCTGTTTCGGGACAATTAATTGGTGTAGAAGAAGATAAACCAAAGGAAATCCCATTTGATATGCCCGTTCAGGTTGTCTATCTTAAAACTCAAACTGGTGAAGATAAAGAAGGTAATCCAATTTATCGATGGGATGTTGGATTTGAACCACAGAAATAAATAAATAGATAAAATGAATGAAAAAAATGAAATGCGTAATTGCATTTCAATTTATAAGTCCAAGTTATTACGATTTTTTTTTTTTTATTCTATATTTCTATATTTTCTTTTCTTTCTGACATGCACCTCCATTTTTTTTTCAGTTTTGATTATGAAATTAAGGAAATATGACTTTTTCTACTAGTTGTGTTCGTATTTAGCTACTTTCTGTAATCCCCTCCCTATTTTTTTATTTTTAATTCTTATACGATCTGGTTCCGAAAACCTTTTTCCAGGATTGATCCGATTAAGGATTTGATTTAATGAACTTAGATGAGGAACAAATTCATTGTAATCTTCTGGAGTAGGAAATCGCACTTTCCGTGGATTTTTCAGTTTTAGATTATTAATCATATAAGTTATGGCATTTTTTTCATTATTTTCCAGCACAGGAATCTTATAACCCAATTTACTTAGGAAATTTATCCTTTCTCTAGATTTTCCCGAAATAGCCCAGCACTTCTCTTGACTTTTATATTTATACTTAAATATGTCACTCATCAATGGATCGGGATAGTCAAATGGGATAAAGGATATGGTTTTCTGCACCTTCAATAATTTCATATATTTTTTCCTCCGGTGATGATTTCTCATCAGGTATGTTGATTTTTTTTGTAATTGTTGTTTTTACCATCATTTTTAATTAAATTTTTTAGAACAGTTTGAATAATTCAATCTTGAAAAATCTCGGTAAAAGTATCAGAGGAAAAGGAGCCCTGCATCCATGACCAAATAGTTATTAAAATTGGTTTTTGGTTTTTTTCAGGTTTAGCGATTTCATGATATTTTTACCAAAATCTTAATTAAATCTTAAAAAATCGGCATTTAATCATTGCGTCATTTACTGTCCAATAAGATATTGGCAATAAAGTATGCATACCGATATTTTTTCCGAGTAAACGGTCAATAAGATTTCGATTTGATATCATTTTATTCATCTAAACTTAGTTTTTTTTTTTTTCGCAGGTAAGTTTTGAACTAAAATATCATTTTTTAGTTCATATTATATTCTTGGAAACAAAAGTATTTAAAGTTTGTGTAGTCTAATTCTTTTAATTTTAAGAATTTGATATGGTATAATGAGATTTAATGAATTAAATAGCGTTCGCTAATACAATCATATAAAAAAACCCATGATTTCAAATTTTTCTATTTGAATATTTTTTTTCATATTTAGTTCTCCTAATGCAATTAAAGGAAAGGTTGGGTGTTGAATCGCTCAGAGAAAATCAAAGAGCAGATAACAGAAAATTAGGATAAAATTGGTTTTTTTCAGTGCGATTCAAGCCAACTCAATACCACTTAATTGCTATGGGAAGAATATTTTTAAAATTCCCCATAGTTGTGCGTAAAGCACAGTGGAGCATAAATATAGAGTCACGCTTGTTGTATTCGATTCGCATTTTTTTTACCAACTGCTAAGATATATACCCATTTTTTCTATATATAGTTAACGTAGACCGATTTTTGATATCATGTCCTAAAAAAACCCTGATGGAAAAGGGAGGAAGATATATATGTTTTCAAATCAAATATTGAAAAAACGCTTAAATCATTATTATTTAATACTCCAGAATTCAACATTAGCATATTATCTTAGATGTAAAACTATTCCTGCTACTTTTAATCATAACCAAGATGAAAATGAATTATGGGACATTCATTCCAGATTAAAGCAAAAATTTGAGGAAAATAAAATACCCATTCCACCAGCAAATTTTGAAAATTGTGAAGGTAATTCTTTTTTGGATTTAAAAATTGAATTAGTTCAAAGGATAATTAAATCATGTGAATTTTGTGAAAATTTTTGCCATGTGGATCGAACAGCGAATCAAAGTGGATTCTGTGGTGTATACGATGAGAGTTATATTTCATCCATATTCTTACATATGGGTGAAGAACCTCCTTTAATTCCTTCAGGAACGATTTTTTTCAGTGGATGTTCATTTGAGTGTGTTTTCTGCCAAAATAATGATATTTCAACAGCAGGTAAAAAATATCCCATGCGGGTAGCAGGCCGAAAAGTCACACCTAATGATTTAGCCACTCTTGCTACAACCATCTATAATAAAGGAGCTAAAAATATTAATTATGTTGGTGGAGATCCGACTCCCAATTTACATACCATCATTTCTTCTTTAAAATTTCAGTCAGAAAATGTTTGTCAGCTTTGGAATTCTAATTTTTATAATTCGATCCACGCTCTAGAATTACTATCCGACTTAATTGACTTATGGCTGCCCGATTTTAAATACGGAAATAATGAATGTGCTGAGAAATATTCAAAAATCAAATCATATTGGGAAGTAATGAAAAGAAATTTTGCTTACATCTACGAACATGGTTCCCGCAATATAATAATACGCCATTTGGTAATGCCGGGACATGTGGAGTGTTGTTCAAAACCTATTTTGAAATGGATTTCAGATAATATTCCTAAAGTTGTTGTGAATATAATGGGCCAATATCATCCCGCATATCTTGTATCGCAAGGGCAATATCCCGAAATCAATAGAAGAATCACCAGAGCAGAAAAGCAAGAAGTTTTTAATTATGCTGATGATTTGGGATTGGAATTTAGAAGTGTATCGTGATTATAATGATCCTTTTATTCTATCAAGATTTGTTTTTCCTTCAGAAGTTTGAATTTCCTTCCATAAATTCTCAAGTTTCTCACAAGAATAGTCTAGACATTCTGCACAAGTCATTATTTTCTTAGGCATTGCGCAATTGCGAACTTTGCAATCATTACAATGTAATAGAAGTATTCCATCATTAATTTTACATCCATCACAATTGACTTGTTCAGGTGTTATTTCAAAACCGATACTAGACCATTTTTTTGCTGTTTTTATTCTTAGATCGTTATTATCTGTTTTTTTAGCAACATATGCGGGGCATGAGAAACAATTAAGACCACAAAAAGATATATTTTCTTCCATTTTAAATCACTCCAAATTGATTTATACTAAATTCATTTAAAATACTTCCAATTTCTTGAAAATACATCGTTAATTTGAATTTTAATATATATTGTCTCTTTTATCATAAATAAAAAAAAAACCATCTGATTTAATTCATCTTGATTCAATGACCTGTCCAATTTCTTAAATTTTCGGCCTTTTAACCAATGATCGACTAATTTTATACTTCCAATTTTATAATTCCATTCTCTTTTAGAACATGGTAATTTGAATGTGTCTTCTTTTTTTTCGGAAATCAACTGTAATTCACACTTATCAGGGTCAAATTTCCAATTTTCTAATTGAAATGATTTTGGTATGAAGGGTATTTTTTCATAGAAATTTAGGTATTTCTCCCATTGTTCTGAATCAAACTCAAATACATGAAGCTGTATTAATTTCCTTCCCAAAACGGACATATCTTCAAAGAATTTTAAGTTAAGAGGCAATAACACTCTTGGAAATTCATGGATTAGAATCGGTTTAAATTTTTTAGTAAATAGGTCACAATTTAAAATGGCATAGATATATCCGGAAATTTGAATGGGATCGGTTTGAGGGACGATATCTTGAAGCATTCCAGTAAATTTTGGAGAAATATTTGATTTTCCATCAATCCATAAGGGTGCAACTTTTGAAGTTGAATAACCAAATAATCCTGAATCAACAACTCCTTTAGTGAATAAGATATGGCTGAATGGTGGGTGTTGGATTGAGTGAACAAAATTAAATGCATAACCTGAATTTTTATCATTAGGTGTATGCTTTTCTTCAACAGTTTTCGGTTGGAAATTTAGGTCCGGTTTATTTAAATAATTCAAAATTATTGATTTTCCGCATTTTCGATTAATTGTATAAAATATACCATGACGTATATCAAATGGTCTATAATTAAGAGGAATAATTGAAGATTCCATTTCACTGAAATTAAAAGATGATAAAATTTCTTCATTTTCTAATATTTTATCAAATTTTGACCCCATTCTTTCATGAGATCTTAGCCGAACAAAATCCCTGTTTTTTAAAAAAGCGATATTCTCCTTTAACGGCTTTTTATCAACATGAATCATAAAACGATCACGCGAACTTATCATGGCACGGCTGGTTTTTTGAAAGCAATCAGATATCGGAATGCATTGGTTGTTCCAGATTTTATATAAATCATTTTCTAATTCTAATGGGATAAAATAGAATTTTGGAGAATGGGGAGATAATTCGATAAACGGAAACTTTTCAAATGGTTTATTTAATTGAGATTTTATCTGTTCAAGCGATCCTTTAATGCCCAAATAAAAAACTCGCGCTAAATTATTTGATTTTTTCTCATCTTTCTCATTTTTCTCATTGTTCTTAACAAAGATTCCTATACAAATTCCAGTTTGAATAGCAAAGATATTTGTATATGTTTTTTCGCCAACTTTCTTTGTATTTCGAATATCTCCAAATAAATCAATGATATAAATAGTATCAAACGATTTTAACATTGATTGCCGCATTCCATAAAATATTTTTCCATCCAAATATTTCCTGTTTGTTATAAATGCCAGTATCCCTCTTTTCTGCTGTTCCAGTAACCATTGTCCTAACCGTAAAAACTTAACGTAGTCATCATACAATCGCGTTATATTCGGTTCTTTGACAGAGAACGCTTTCATTAACTCATATATCCATGGATCTTTATTAGAACTCGATACAGCATAGGGAGGATTACCGAAAATAACCAGTGGTTTGTTGGATTCTTGATTTTTATATTGAATTTCTTTTAATATATCTGGAGAAAGAGCAGATTTAAAAAAAACACCAAAATTTTCTCCCAAATCTTTGGAATCTTGTATTTCTTGCTTTAAAATGTCAAGCAATAAAAATTTTCCAAGAAAATATGCTGGTGGATTAAGTTCATTACCCAAGAATGAATTGCTAAAACTCTGAAAGACCCAATCTTCAAAATTTATTCCATTATCTTCATTTTTGGATTTAGATATAAATTTACCACATATATATGAGATCAATCCAATTTCAAAGGATAGTGAACCCGTTGCAGGATCATATAAAATGAGATCTTTAGATGCAATTCCTAACGGACTTTTAAAATGCCTTACTAATATTGAATCAATAGATTCTATAATAGTTTGGATTATAAAATCGGGAGTATAGGTGATTCCGCGCTTTTTTTGAAAATTTGGATTATATACTTTAATAAATTGATTATATATGGTCTGAATGAATTGAGATATTGAATCAAATTGAGATAAATTGAGTTTTACCTTATCAATTGGCAAATTATTTAATTTCTCAACAATTTTTTTACTGATATCATCTTTTTCTGAGAATAAAATGTTCCAAAACTGCTCTAAAAATTTTTTGGAGATCGAAAAATTTGAATCTGGAAAAAAAATCTTGTAAGCGGTCAATAAACATACATTTTGACAGCAAACATCAATAAAAACATCCAGATCTAAATCTTTTACTTCATTAAACGGAATAATTTCAGTTTTTTTTTCCTGTAACAGTTCTTTGGGAATTTTATTCAATTCACACTTTAGTTCACTAATAATTTTTACCAAATTATGAAAAAGATTAACTCCGTATTGCATTAATTTATAATTATTACCTCCGAGAATTTAAATGTGAGTAAAGATTTCATAAAGAAATTCATCAAATTCTATGGAAAAAATTTGAATGAAGATCAAAAGCGCGATATTTTTCGTTTAGGCTTAAAAATCTTTATTTGCCTCCAAAAGTTCTCCAAAGAAGAAATTTATTCTGAATTGAAAGTCAAGGATGAAACTTTATCGATTGATAATTACAAACTTTCACAAATCTATATTACTTCAATTCAAAAATTTGGAATCAAACCCAAAGAAATACAATTAATTACCGAATCCGTTTCGGATAGTTATCTAAAAATTGAAAATTTCGAATTTATGCTTGAATCAATTATTCCATTCATTCATGATTCTTCATTTCTACCAAATTTTTATGAAATATTGCATTTACCTTCCAAAACTTCCATCTCTTATAGAAAAAACCGTGTTAAACACCAGAAAGGAACATTTTTCACCCCTAATTGGCTTGTTAGAGAAATTATTTCTTCAGTAAAATCTTATTGGTTAAAATTTCATCATCAATCCGAAATCAAGTTGGATGGAAAAAATATGGAGGAATTGGAAGTAGACGGGAAAATTCACATAAAAATCGCAGATATTGCATGTGGTGCTGGAAATTTCATTCAAACCATACCAGAATATCTGCCCCGAGCACAAATTTTAGCTTTCGATTCGGATCCATTAGCTATGGAAACTGCAAGGATCAATTTTACAATATTTTCTATTGAACACAAAGAAGAATCAAAAATTCCGAAAGATTGGTGTAATATCTTTAAAAAACGAGATAGTTTGAAACATTATTTTCCAGAATCTCCTTTTGATATTCTAATCGGAAATCCTCCTTGGGGCACAGATGTCAAACCTTATCAAAAATTAATGCAAACAAAATTCAAAGTATTATTACAATCATCTCATGACAATAAAACTTATACTGGGGGTTTAAGCCCGAAATCTCCCTATAATCGTCCATACAAAATCAAAGATCAAATTGATATTTACGCTCTTTTCATAATTAAAAATTTAGAACTTGTTCAAATTGAAGGAATTGTCGCTTTAATCATTCCAAGTACTATTTTATTTAATCCTGTTTACGCTCCACTTAGGTATTATCTTATTAAGCATACAACTATTCTTCAGATAAGTTATTTGGGTGAAAAAATATTTTCAAATGTAAAAGTCCCTTCATGTATTCTATTTCTTCAAAAAAAATCACCTTCTAAAGAGCATTTAATCAAAATTTCATTATTAAATGCAGAATATTATCTTAATCGGGAAAAATTAGAAATGTTCAACATGGATTTATGGAAAAATCATCTTATTTCCCAAAAAAGATTCCTAAATCATCCATTTTATAATTTTATAATTTTTACTCGGCGTTCTAATGTAGAGATCCTTGAAAAAATCGAATCAACAGAACATTATGTGTTTGGAGATTTTGTTAACAATAGCCGTGGGGTAGAAATAGGAAAAAATGGTGAGGTTTATCAATGTCCTGCTTGTAAAAAATGGAATCCTATCCCACACTTTAAAAAAAATGCTCAAAACTCTGAAATTGTTTGGACAAAGTGCCAACACTGCAAAAAAATTATTGAAAAATCTCAGATCTCAAATTTTGATAGAATAATCTTTCCAAAAGATTCAATAGAAATAAAACAAGATAAAAATTGGTCCCCGATTTTAATAGGTGAAGATGTCCAACGTTTTAACCTTAAAAACCGCTTCAATATTCTTTTAAATTATAACGGAATTAAATATAAATCCCCTGAGAAATATAATTCTCCAAAAATTCTTATTAGAAAAACAGGTAACGGTATAATATCTGCACTTGATTATAAAAAGCGCTATACTGTTCAAGTAGTATACCAATTTTCTTTGAAATACGATCATTTTCATAATTCTGGATTAATGACACATCTCATACCAAATGTTGAAACAGGGGATTCAACTGATACAAAAGAAGCTCAGAAATTATACGGATTGTCTGCATATCTTAAGACCACAGAAAAAAGATCTAAAAATCATGAGAATAATATTTCCAATTCAAAATCAGATAGAATATTAAATCTCGATTATAATACTAGGGCTTTATCTCTATATTCGCTCGAGTTTTTATTCGGAATTATATCATCCAAAGCAATTGAATATTATTATCTACATAGCTTTACAAATCCTAATAAAAAAACTTTCCCTCATTTAATTCAAGCAAATATTTTGGCCCTTCCTATACCTAAGATTGATTTTTCTAATAAAAAATCTCTAAGTTTTCAGTTATATCGAAATATTTGTAATTATGTCGATAAAATAAATCAAGATGATCAGACGGATTCAAAAGAAAATACCAATAATATGGAATATATAAGGAAAATCAATCAAAACGTCGCTAAACTCTTTATTATACCATTAAGTGATTTAAACTTGGAAAAATGACTGATTAAAATTCTAAAAATTCCAATTATTATTCCAAATTAATATTCCAATAAGCATAACACTTAAAAGCATAACTTTCGACTAATTATATAAAATAAAAGGTCTACTTGCTGATGAATCCTAACAGAAATAATGCAAATCTTCATACAATGGTCTTAAGTGAGAAAAAACCATTGAATATATTAAATTTTGAAGAGAAAGTAGATACCTTTATTCGCAAAAACAAACAATCCACCACTGTATTCATTCAGCACAAGCACGGAATTGGTTCGCAAATAAAAAACATTGATGCTTGTTTAAAAATTATTGAACATGATTTCGGGGATGTTGACCGAATTTCATTCACTACGGATAGATACGACACTAAATCCGGAGACCTTTTAATCATACAATGGAAAAACTCAATAAAGAATCGCTTAAATTTGTGAAATCGCAAAAATTCCAAATTCAATTTCAAAATAATCGCTGATTTCATTAAAAAGAAAGGTTAAAAAAATCGATTTTTACTTTTTCTTCAAAATAACAATCAAAACCACAGCTATTATGCCAACAATAAGAATGATAATTATTAATCCGGTAGGCATAAAAAATGAATTTGGGTTAAAATCAATATTATCTGGCAATCCATCGTTATCCGAATCCTTATCATTGGGATCTGTATTGTAAGCATTCACTTCATCTCCATCAGACAGTCCATCTCCATCAGAGTCTAATCCCGTGTCAATTATCTGAAGACCATCACTATAGCAAGCTAAGTATGCATAATAACCTTCAAAAAAGACAGCATCAACATTAGAAACATGATAATCATTATAATTAAAATATACAGGATTCGTGGGATTGCTTATATCTAGAATTATAAGACCATATGTTTCATCCCCTGCTATGTATGCATAATCCCCTTGAACAAAAATACTGTTAAATTTTCCTTTACCGTTATATTGCCCAACTTTTGTGGGATTTGAGGGTGTGCTAATATCTATTATTCTAATAATGTCTTCATAACATGCTAAATATGCATAATCTTCTTCAATAAAGATACTATAAGAACTAATAGAGTCATGATATTGCCCAACTAATGTAGGATTTGCAGGATTGCTAATATCAATTATATTAAGAAATGCATCTTCAACTAATATATATGCATAGTTTCCCAAAACCGAAACTTTATGAATGGGAAAACTAGCGTTATATTGTCCAACTTTCGTGGGATTTGTGGGTGTGCTGATATCTATTAAGTACATAATGTAACCCTTTGGTATGTCGGAATAGTTTGCGGCCTCAGCAAAATC